>NZ_JAHKSN010000005.1 GCF_018863415.1 Deinococcus aestuarii
CGGCCCGCAGGCAACAGCGGCTCAAGGCGCTTAAACTGCTTCCGGGTCAGGTCACTCGGGTATGTTTTGCGTTTCACACCTCAAAACTGCCGCAGGACCTGACCCTTTTCAAACACCCTCTGAGAGGTGTCCCCCAGCAGCAGGTCGGCCAGCAGCACGCCGCTGCGCCGAAAGCTGGTCCGGGAGACGGCCTCGCCCAGGCTGAGGGGCCGGGCCGCCTGGGTGGGCGCGGGGGGCGCCTTGGTGGCCCCGCCGGAGACGGAGGGCGTCCCCCCCGGCACGCGGGCGAGCACTGGGGCCGGCGCGGCGCCGTGCCGGGCGAGGTTGGCGGCCGAGTCGTCGGCGTCCGTTCTCCCCCGGGTGTCCGAGGTCCACCACCGGTCGAGGAAGGCCGCCCCCTCCTGCTTGGCCCGCTCCAGCCAGGTCCGGTCGCCGGTGCGCTGGTACTCCTGGCGCTCGAAGACAGAGTAGCCCGCCAGACGGAGGTCGTTGGCAAGCCCGGCCTTGTCCTGCGCGCTGTAGCCCTGGTACGCGGCGTCGGCCAGGAACGTGCGGGCGATCTCCGCCCGGCGGGCCTTCCAGGCGGCGGCCGAGGCGCGCATCCCGGTGTAGCCCTCGTAGGCGAGCACGCTCGCGGTCGCCAGCAGGTGGGAGAGGTCGTCGGGCTTGGCGCCGTAGCGCTTCACGGCGTCGTTCCACACCCGCATCTGCTCGGCGTATTCCCACCGCTTGCGCTCGACGGAGGTCTTCGCCTGCTCGGCCCACTGGGCGAGGGGGGGCTCGTACGGCTGGGGCGTGAAGAGCAGCGTGGCCCGCCCCGCCGCGATGACCGCCTTGCCCCGCTCCTCGCGCGCCGCCTGAAGCTGCATCTCCGAGAGCATGGCCTGCTGCATCATCAGGTTCATGGACATGCTGCTCTGCATGTTGTTCTGAATGATCTGGGTGGTGAGCTGATTCTGGTAGATGTTCTGCTGGCTCATCACCGCCGACAGGCTGTTGTTGAAGGTGTTGCCCGCACTGTCGGACCAGGGGTAGGACGTGGCGCCGGGGTTGTAGGAGACCTGCGCGTGCGCGGCGCCCGCGAGCGTCATGGCGGTGAGCAGCGTCAGGAGGGGGCGGGGCGGTCGGGGAGGGGTGGGGCGCATGGGGTCCTCGCAGGTGACGTGGGTGGACTGGGGAGAGTGCTGCCCATTGTTCTGCCGGACCCCTTCAAAAGACAGGGGTATTTTTGCCTGCCTCACGCCCGGTGCTTCAGGCGTCCGGGCCGCCCGAGTTCTGGATGGATCGGCGTCGTGGCGTCCTGCGGGAGCCCTGCCTGGGTGCGTGATACAGGGCCTGGAGGCCACGCACGGGGTCGAGGAAGAGGTCCTGGGTGCCGAGGTCCCCGGTAGCCGGCCCTGTCGGAGGGCGGGGGGGGCGAGGTGCTGGGGTGAGACGGGATGCCTCACCGCAGGAGATTCGGGCGGCGTACAAGGCGCTGGCGAAGCGCCATCACCCGGACCGGGTGGGGCACCTGGGGCCGGAGTTCCGTCCTATCGCCGAGCGGCGCATGAAAGCCATCAACGCCGCCTGCCAGGCCTTGACCGCCTGAAGCGATTGGGGACGCGGCGTGTGTCTTGCAAAACCTCCACATCCAGGGGTCCCCACCTGGAGGGTCTGGTTGACGAAGAGCACCACCCGCCACCAGTCCCCCCGCTCGCGCACCTGCACCATCTAAGGCCAGTTCCACCGCGAAGAGCGCCGGGTCAGGTGAGCCGCGGGAAGCCCGAGGCCACCGGACGGTCAACCCGGGGACCCGCGCTCACCCGCTCCGGTCAGGTGAGTCAGGCGTTTCCCTCGACCCTTCGTCGCCCACCACCCGGAGAAACACCTCGACCAGTTCGGGATCGAAGTGGGTCCCGGCCTGCGCCCGCAACTCCGCGCAAGCGGCCTCATGACTCCAGGCCGCCTTGTAGGGGCGCGCGCTGGTCAGGGCGTCGTACACGTCGCACAGGGCGAACAGCCGCCCCTCCAGGCTAATCTCCCGCCCGGCCTTCCCGCCGGGATACCCGCTGCCATCCCAGCGCTCGTGGTGATCGTTGATCACGGCCAGGGCCGGGGCGGGCAGGAACTTCAGCGCCTGGGCGAAGCGGTCTCCCTCCCGAACGTGCGAGCGCATGACCTCCCACTCCGCGGGCGTCAGGCGCCCCGACTTGAGCAGAACGGTGTCGGGGATGGCAATTTTGCCGATGTCATGCAGGTAGGCGCCCCAGCGCAGCGCCTGCCGCTGGGCCGGGGAGAGCGGCAGTCGGTCGGCCAGCCGCAGGGCGAGAGTGGTCACCCGGTCGGTGTGTCCCTGCGTCTCCCCGTCGCGCGCCTCCAGCGCCAGGCCCAGCGCCCGCAGCGCCGCCTCTCGCGTGTCGAGGACCTGTTCCTCGGCCGCCAGGCGCCCGGCCAGCGCCGCGATGGTGCCGGAAACCATGCTGAAGAGGGCCGCCTCCTCCGGCTGCCAGGTGTGCGGCTCGAAGGTGTGCATCAGAAAGGCCCCCAGCAACACGCCATCTGCCCGGCGCACCGGGGCGGCGGCCAGGCTCGCCACGCCCAGGGCCGGGAAGCCCTCGGTTTCCCTGGCCCGCCGCGTGTCGTCGAAGAACAGCGGTCCGGCGCTGAGGTCGAGCGCTCGCAGCAGCGGGGTCTCGGCCGGCAGGCCGTGGGCGGCGATGGCCTGCATCTCCGGCGTCCGGGGGAGCTCGCCCCAGGCCGCCCGGACGCGGTAGCGCAGCAGTTCACCGCTCCCGGCCTGGAAATAGGCCGAGCCGACGGCGGCCGTGCCCCGCACCAGGTGTTCCAGGGTCGGCGTGACGCCTGAGGGGAGGTCCGGAGCCGCCAGCGCAACCCGGGTAAGGGTCACGACGGCTTGCGCGGCGTCGGTGCGCGCGTTCCGCTCGGGGATCAGGTCTGAGGCGCGGGGCTCGGGCGGCGGGGTGGACATGCCTTCATCATGTCTTCGAGCTTCTCTCACTCTCCTGACACGGCGATCCTTTATGCCGCGGTGGTCTGGGCTACGACTCAGCCCAGGTTGTTCCTGGTCGCCCAGGCGGCGCGCTGGCTCGGTCACCGGGAGGTCGGGCCGTCGGGCCCGGCCAGTTCTCCTGACGCCCACGGTCGTCAAGGAACGCCGACCAAGTGATGGCCCGGCGGTTTCGAGGACGGTCTGAGGGTGACCGTGGGGCGTCAGACCCAAAGTGTTCACCCCATCGGGGACACTGCCCCCATGACGCGCCTGATCGTGCAGGTGGACATGGACGCCTTCTACGCCTCGGTCGAGGTCCGCGATCAACCGGAGTTGAGGGAGAAGCCTGTCGTCGTCATCGTTCCGGGTCGCCGGGGCGTGGTGGTGAGCGCCAATGACAGGGCCAGGGGCTTCGGCGTCCATGAGTTGGCCGCCCGCGCCGCGACCCGCACGGCCGACGATACCCCGGATCCGTTCCGGAGGCTCTTGAACCTGCTGATCCCGCTCTGAGGGCTGGACGCCCTTCCCGACCCGAGGGGTGAGGCCTGTGGCGCCGAACGTCACCTCCCAGGGTGGCCCCGCTCCTGGCGGGCGGCGGGCTCAAGAGCCTTAGAGAATGAGGGTGTCAGGGGAAACGAGGTCATGGTCCCCAGAGTAGACCGCGCCCTCCCTGGGCAGCTCCAACTGTGCGCCTCAAGCATCCCTGCGCTTTTCAAGACGGCCGACCCGCTTACGGGAAGCGCGGAGGATCGATCACGATCTGGTACGTACCGCCATTCGAATGGATGGGGAGCCGCGATTGTATTGTGGGAGCGAAAGCCCAAACTCCAGATGACGCTCTCCGCGAAGCAGCTCAACCGCGCCACGCTCGGGCGACAGCTCCTCCTGCACCGCGAGGCGCTGGAGGTGGCCGAGGGCGTCTGTCACGTCATGGCCCGACAAGCGCAGGAGGCAGCCTCACCGTACCTGGCGTTGTGGCATCGCCTCGCCCCCTTCGATCACGCCGATTTGGACGCCGCCTTCACCACGCGGACAGTGGAGAAAGCGTCGCTGATGCGCATCACCCTGCACGCCGTGCATGTCGACGATTACCCGGCCTTGTACCGGGTGATGGTGTCGAGCTTGCGTGCCGCACGCTTGGGTGGTCCGCGCTTCACCGGGAGCGGCCTGACCACCGCCGACCTCGACGCCCTTCTGCCCACCTTGCCGACTTCACGGCACAGCCCCGCCCCCGAGCATAGGTCGAGGGGATGCTCGCGGCCCGGTTGGGGTTCCAGCATCCCGGCACGTGGTGGGCACTGAAAACCTTCGCCCCTTTGTGGCACGCGCCGAGTGGTGGGCCGTGGTCGTTCGGCTCACGCCCCCGTCCTTCGTTACCGCTCGCCCAGCTCTGACTCCTGACTGGTCGCCCGACGAGGACACGCCTGCCCCGCCGAGGCTGCTGCCGATGTGAGACAGTACCCTGCTCGCCTCCCAGGACCGTGGCCGGGTGATCCCGCCGGAGTACCGCCGCCTGGTCATCCAGCAGAACGGCGACGTCCTCCCGACCCTGCTGGTGGACGGTTACGTCGTGGGCGTGTGGCGTCCAAGGCGGGAGCGCTGGTGGCGTTTCTGGCTGAGCGTGACCCCGGCGTTTACCACCGCTACACCATTGGTAGGGTGATCTGCCGGGCGTCGACACACGGCTCCTGCCTGATTGAGGCCCTTGTCATCCTGCGTCAGCTCTGCGCCTCCAGCGCTCGTTTCGTCGCCTGCAAGCTGTACCCGAGGGATGCCACCGCCAATGACCTTCTTCGGTCCAGCACGCTAGCGTCGGGCGCTGATCTGCTGGACCGCCCAGCCGTTGCCGTCAGGATCGTTGAAGAAGAGAAAGCCGACGTTGTTGAGGTCTTCCCCCGGCTGGGCCGGGCGTACCCCGGTCGGTCCGACCACCTGGATCTCGCCGACCTCCACGTGGCGTTCGAGGAGCTGGGCCCTCGCGGCGCGCAGGTCACGCACCACCAGTTGCAGGCCCTGAAGCGAGCCCGGGGGCATGGGTGAGAGTCCCGTGCCCACGACGATGGAACACCCGGACCCCGGCGGGGTGAGCTGCACGATCCGGCGAGTCTCGCTCACCCTCGTGTCGTGATCCACCACGAAGCCGAGGCCATCCGCGTAGAAAGCGCGGGCGCGCTCCACGTCGCTCACCGGCACCACCACCACCTCCAGCGTCCAGTCCATCATCCCTCCGTCAGTGTCTGAATAACCTTCTCCACGCGCTACTGGCATGTTTCGGGGTTCCTGGTGCCCTCCACCGTCAGGACAGGCTGGCGGTGTTGACGGGAGGAGAGCTGGCCGAAGCGCTCCAAGGCCGTGGGGTTGGCGTTCAGCGCCCCCCGCAAGGCGTCCGGCACCTCGACCTCGCGGGGTTCGGTGTCCACTTCCAGCGTCACGCTCACGTGATCGCCCGCCTGAACTCCGGCGCCCTAGCGGTGCTCGGCACTGACGGGCACCGTGAACCGGTCTCCCATGACGGCCACGGTGCTGCGGTAGGTAGAGCCGTTCAGGGTCACCTTCACCGCCGACTTCTTACCAGTCCCCAGGGCCGACACGACCTCCGGGGGCACCTCGATGCCGGTGGCCGTTTTGCGCTCCCGTCTCAGGGTCGTTTCAAAGCTGGGCATGGCTCTCCTTTACGGGGCGTCCAGGAAAGCGGTGACGGCGGGCAGCAACAGGGGCGACTGCAAGATGTCGTAGTGGGTCGCGCCGGGCAGGACGGCGAGGCGGTGCGCCGTTCGGCCGGAGCCGTCCCAGCCCGCGTCCCGCAGGCCACCCCCCAGCAGCGCGAAGAATTCGGCGGCGTGCGCGGGCGCGAAGCTGTCGGCGTCCCCGGCGACGATCAGGGTCGGGTTCCGGAACTCGCGCAGTTCGTCTGCCCAGTCGTGCTCGCTGTTCACGACCTCGCCGACCCGGGTCACCAGCCTCGGCCAGTCGTCGGGGTGGGGTGCAAGGCTGGTGTAGAGCGAATGCATAGGCCCCTGCTTCAGGCCCTCGGCGGTGTGAGGACCGATCTGGGCCATGCCCTCGCGCACCTCCGGGAACCAGCCGCTGCGGCGGAATGGGAACGATACGACGACCAGCTTGCGGAGCGACCCTGAGTGCTGGACGGCGAACCTCAGGGCCGCGCCCGCCCCCAACGAGTAGCCCAGCACGTCGGCCTGGGGGAGCTTCAGGTGCCCCAGCAATCCGGCGACGTCATCGCCCAGGGTCTCAAAGCGCATCGGCCGGTCGATGTCCGCCGTGCGGCCGTGCGCCTGCAAGTCCACGGCGATCACCTCCCGCCTGGCGGACAGCGCGGGAATCAGCCCGCTGAACATGGAGGTCGCCCCGAAGCCGCCGTGGAGGAGGACCAGCGGCGCCCCATCGGGTCGGGGTGTGCCGTGCCGCTCGTAGTACAGGTTCAATCCGCCCAACTCGGCGTAGGTGCCCGCGGTGGTCTGATGGGTCATGGGTAAACTCCTCTCGTCAGGGCAGATATGGATAGGCGCTCGACGGGTCGCGGCGACTGACGCTGAAGTCCTGGTGGCTCGCCCAAAGTCCGGGCTGGCAGCGATTAACCCAGGCCCGGTGTCCTTTCAGGTGAAGTCCCCGTCGCAGGCTCATAGGTCAACAGCAGCACGCCCGAGCCGAGGTCCCGCGAGGAGGTGAGGTTCAGCGGCAGCCGGTCCCCGCCCGCGAACAAGCGCTTGCCGCTTCCCAGGACGAGCGGGTAGACCATCAGGCGCAGTTCGTCCACCAGGCCGCGGCGCAGCAGTGTCTGGACGAGGGTCCCGCTGCCGTAGACGAGGAGGTTCCCGCCCTCCTGCCGCTTCAGGGCCTCTACCGCCGCGCCCACGTCCCCTTGCAGGGCGGTGGCGTTCCATTCGAGGGAAGAGAGGGTGGTGGTAGCGACGAACTTCGGCAGGTTGTTCATCCGTTCCCCGAACGCCCCGGTGCCGGTCGCCGTCGGCCAATACCTGGCGAAGCCCTCGTAGGTCACGCGGCCGAGCAGGAGGGCGCCACTCTCAAACAGTTCGTCGTGCTTGAATGGGCCGTCATCCGGGCTGTAGCCCTTCTGCCACGGGATGGACTCCTCGTACACGCCGTCGAGGGTCAGGAACTCGGTCACGATCACCTTCCGCATGGGGGCTCCTTGTGCTGCTCGTCGGCGGGCTCATGCCCGCGGGTGGGAGGGCGACCGCTCCGGTACGAAAACGACACCGCCGTGCAACTGGATGGTCACAGCCCCTGGTGTCAAACGTGGCGCGAGTGCGACGACGCCCATCCGGTTCAGGTCAGCTCGAAGGGACTGGGGGCCGCAAAACCAGAGTTCGCCTTCACGCCAGCGGGGGCTTTCCGGGAAGTTGAGACCGTCGGTGAGCATCGTTGTGTTCATCGGACCACCCCTCTGGTTTTCTTCGACGACGCTCCTTGCGGGCCTGCGTGTTCAGGTCGGGAAAAACTCACAGGGTTGAAGAGAGGGCGCCACGCGCTGAGGACAGAATCGCTGGGTGACCCGGCAGGCTCCCCCAATGATTCGGGTCCACCCGGTTTCGGCCGCACAGGCCAGAGGTCGCGGGCGAATCCGCCGGGGCTCGCGGTGTTAGGGCGTAAAGAGCCTCCAGTGCCCCTCGGAGACCACTTCGACGGTGCCGCCCCGCACGGTGATGGCGGTCTGATCGTCCACCGCATAGGCCGGGCCATGCAGGCGGGCGGCCCACCTCTCCGCGTTCGCCAGGGTGTTCTCCGGCAGCTCCGGGTGACCCAGATGCGGGAAGATCGAGAAATCAACCAGGCCCAGCGTTTCATCGCTCCCCGTGGGCGACCGCCACTCTACGAAGTCCTCCCCGATGCGGGGGGTCATCACCATGCTCCCCGCACTCAGCCCCACCCAGACCGTCTCGCGCAGCGAGGGCAACAGGTCCGCCAGCCCGGACGCCCGCATCCAGTGGCACAGGTACAGGGCGTCGCCGCCATTCACCAGCAGGACGTCTGTCTCCCGGACCCAGGGCACCCAGCGCTCCTCACCGATGCTGGGCAGCGCCGTGAGTTCCAGTACGCCCAAGGACTTCCACCCCAGCTCGGTCATCGGGCACTCGGGTTCTCGTCCGCTGATGAACCGCCAGGCATGGCCTGGGTTGGTTTGGGGGTGCCCGTAGCCCGCGGTGGGGATGCAGAGGGCGTTGGACTCGGCAATCGGCTTGCCCAGAAGGTCGACCAGCGCGTGGTGAATGCTCGCATTGGTGATTCCGGCGGACGTCAGCAGAAGTTTCAAGGTTCCTCTCCTTGCCGATGGATGTGGAGCCCGGTCCCTGACAGGTTGTGCTTGTCGCTGTCCAGGAGCAGGAAAAGAGGAATCATCACACCACTTTCCTGTTTCTCGGTCCTCCGACTGGGGAAAGGGATGCTGACCTCCTCACCCGTAAGACTCCGGCAGCTTGTTCAGCCCTTCCCACTGGGCCTGGTCATGCCCGAAGATGACCAGCCCGATCTGCTCGCGTTCCACCAGATCAAGCAGCTTGATGGTGCTGGCGCGGATCGCTTCGGCGTCCGGGCCGCTCCCGTCGTCCTGCCCGTCCCGGGTCAAGCCCTCGCCGAAGGGGACCGCATCAACCGTCAACAACACCGACCCCGTGGTGGGCAGCCGCACCAGCACCGATTGATGCCCCGGCACATGCCCGCTCGTCTCGATCAGTCTCAGCCCCGGCAGCAGTTCCGTGTCCCCGTCCACCAGCCGGAGGCGCTCCATCGGCTGATCCCATTGGGACCGAGTGGCCGCAAAGCGGGGGTTGCTCGCCGCCTCCAGATGATGTGCACGCTGAACGACATACTGCGCCCTCGTGAATGCCGCGTGTCTTCCGGCATGGTCGATATCGTAATGCGTCGAGACGACGGTATCGATATCGTCCGGTGCCAAGCCGATGCTCGCCAGTTGATCGATCACGTCCCGTCCATTCTCGAATTCCGATGCTTCTTCAGGAATGATTTCAGGGAGGCCACTGTCGATCAGGATGTTTTTGCCGTCATCCGTCTGCACCAGATAGCAAACGATTGGAATCTGGTACTGCGGCATGGACCCCACCTCTATCAGATAAAGACGCTTCACGACATTCTGGTTCATACGTTCCTTCCTGAACTTGAACTTTAGAGGCTGCCAGGAAACCTATGCAAAGAGGGCTCGAGATTGCTTCAGACCAGAATGCAAGCCGCCGGAAACAGGCGCGGTGTCCGCTCACTTGAGTGCTTGGGCTGTCCACGTGCACGAACAGCTCGACTTTGTAGGGACAGTGCAGAACACCGCTCGTGGGCCTGTTGACATTCACCTCGACATCAGGCGGCTGAGGCCAGACCTGCGGCCAGCCGGGCGGGACCGCCTGCCAGCGCTCCTGACGGCCATACGGCAGCAGGTCGGCGTACCCGAAGTGGCTCGACATCGGCTCCACGCCGCGGCCGGTGGTGGAGTACGTCAGGTGGGGCCGCCCCTCCAGCAGCAGGTACACGTTGAGGCCCGGTCCTTCGCCCCCGTCCGGGCCCGTCCACCCCCAGTCCTGGTTGAAGGTGTTCCCGAACGACGAATACCACGGCACGCTCCAGCCCTTGTTCTCGGCATAGGCCAGCAGTTTCCCGATGGGCGCCCGGGAGATGCGGACGAAGCTGGCGTCCATCGATTTGAGGTGCGCGAGGTGAGGGGTGGCATTCTCCGCGAAGTGCGTGCAGGAGGGGCAGCCCGCGTCCCAGTCCGGATGGAACATGAAGTGATGCAGGGTCGGTTGCGGACGGCTCCCGAAGAGCTCGGCGAGCGTGACCGGACCGTCCTTGCCCACGAAGAGGGAGTCGTCCACGGGCGTCATCGGCAGGCGGCGGCGCTGGGCGGCGATGGCGTCGGTGAGGCGGGTGCCGACTTTTTCCAGGGTCAGCAGCTCGGCCCGGGAGCGCTGCCAGGTTTCGAGGTCGACGACGGGTGGGTGGGCTTGGGTCGTGTCGATCATGCTGGACCTTTCGTAGGGGTAGAGGTGGACCGGGGCGGGACGGACGCTCAAACGCCGCGCTGCGTTGAGGCTGGACTTCCCTCCTCTCAAGTGGGGGCTGGAGATGTGTGACGCGCTAGGCTGCCTGTGCCGGACACGCCCAACCTCCGGTGTGTGTACGCCGTCCACATTACTACGTCAGGAACAGAATTACAATCGGGAACCGACCCTATGGCTGAAGCCACATCCGCCAAACGCGACACCTACCACCACGGCGACCTGCGCCAGGCCTTGATCCGGGCCGGTCTGGACCTGGCCCGGGAAGGGGGTCCCGACGCGGTGAGCGTGCGTGAGGCAACCCGCCGCGTGGGCGTCGCCCCGAACGCGGCCTACCGTCACTTCGAGGACCGGGACGCCCTGCTCGCCGCCGTCTGCTCCGCCGCCCAGGTGGAGGTCGCCCGCGCCATCGACGCCCAGCTCGCCACGGTGGGTCCTGACCAGGACCCCGTGACCCGGGCGCGCCTGCGCTTCCGGGCCGTCGGGCTGGGGTACATGTGGTTCGCGCAGAGGCACCCGGGGCTCTTCCGCACCGCCTTCTGGACGTCGGGGGACCTCGCGAAGGCCAGGAGCCCGGAGAGGCGCGGCGAGGGGGGACGCACGCCCTTCGAACTGCTGTCCGGCGCGCTGGATGAACTCGTCGGGACGGGCGTTCTCGCGCCCGAGGAGCGTCCAGGCGCGGAGTTCCTCGCGTGGTCGGCCGTGCACGGCCTGGCGACCCTGTTGATCGACGGTCCACTTCGGGAGCTTGGGGAGGCGGAGGCGCGTCGACTCGAGGACCGTCTGGTGAGGATGGTCGAACGGGGGCTCTAGCGTTGCTGCGGGCATTCAACCAATCTGCCCCCAGGGGGCTGGTAAGCATGCCCTCCCGTTGAGCGTCAGGCTCGGGAGTCCGGGCTCAGGTCGAGGCGCCGAACGGAGGCGAGGTGGGCGGGCGGGATCAGGGCCCGGCGCAGGACGCCGCGCAGGCCGAGCCGCGTGGCGCCCGGGCACAGCGGCAGGAGCGCCCGCAGCCACGGCCGCGCCGGCAGGCCGAGCAACTCCCGCACCTGCTGCGGAACGAGCACGGCCTGCACCTGCCGCAGGAGGTGGTCCCGCCACGGGCCCAGGTGCTCGCGGTAGGCGGCGTACAGGGCGCGGGTGTGCTTCCCGCACCCAGGTCCCGTCTCAGGTGTCGCTCGCGGTCCTCCCGCCACCCGGCGTAGCCCACGGGCAGTTCCGGGATGCCCAGGCCCAGCCCGACGCGCCGGAACACCCCCCACAGGTCCTCCCGCTCCGTCTCGGTGAGGGGACCGTGGAGCGTCTCGTACGCCCGCTGGGAGTAGGCGACGAGCAGGTACAGCACGTCCCGGTGGGCCCAGTCGGGAATGCGGTCCTGCCGCGCCCGCTCGACCCCCCGTGGGCGGCGCGGATGCGGGCGAAGGTGCGCTCGCCCCCGGCGGGCACGTTGAGGGTGTCGCCTGCCTGCCCCTCGAAGGCCACCGTCGTCCCGTCCGGCGCGGCCCCGAGCTGCACGGTGGCCGGTCCCCCCTCCGCCCGGTAGCGCAGCACGGTGCTCTCGCCGCGCCCCAGCGTCTGCCCGGCTGTCGGATCGAGGGGCACGATTCGGCCAGCGGGCGCGGGCTGGGTGGCCCCCCACTGCCAGCACCCCCGCCCGCGCCCGTCGCCGTCACAACCTGGGGCTGCGCCGCCCGCCCGTTCAGGGTTGGGGTGAGGCGCGCGGCCTCGCCTGCGGGCAGCCCACGGTTGCGCAAGGTGAGCGCGACGGTGCTCCCTGCGGCGACGGTCAGCGGTCCACCCAGGGGCTGACCGTTCACGGTCGCCTCCAGCCCCTGCGGCAGGGTGCGGGAATCGACCTGTCCGCGCTACCCCGCCGGTCCCCGAAGCCGGTATCTAAGGGTCGTCGCTTCCCCGGGGGCCAGGGTGCGGTTCGCCTCCGGGTTCAGCAGCACCAGCCGCAGGGGGCCGGTGGCCGGGTTGCCGCCGGGAGTCGCCGCACTGCCCGCCGGGGTGCTCGCCCCGCTGCACGTGCCGCCATCGCCGCCTGAAGGGCTGGTTCCGGCGCCCGGCCCTCCACCCGCCAGCAGGTCCCGGCCAGGCCTGACCAGGACCCGCTCCGGGAGCCTGTTGCCCTCGACGCACAGCAGGGCCGCGGCCTCGGGGGTGCCGGGCCGGGTCCACCGTCAGGCTGAACTGGGACGCCCCCGCGACCAATCGGCCCTGACCGAGCTTCAGGCCCGGAAACTGCGAGTTGTCCATGTCCAGCCGCACGTCCTCGCCCAGCTTGCCGCTGCGGGTCAGCCTGCCCCCGGACAACTCCAGCAGGGCTGGGAGCAGCCCGAAGCCCCCGAGCTGCGGAATGATCCGGGGCGGAACTTCCAGCGTGCGCGCGTAGGCGGTGGCATCGAAAGCGGTTCTCGCCGCTTGCGGGATGTCCGTGCCCAGCCCAATGTAGTAGAGCTTGTCGAAGCGGCCCCGGTTCTTGTCGAACGTCGCCAGGGCGTCTTGCAACTTCACGGGCCCTGGATCGTTGTCCTGCCCGTCGGTGAGGACATAGACGGTCGTGGCGAGGGCGCTGTTCCGGCTGAGCTTCGAAAACACGTCCTGCATCGAGCGGTAGAGGAACGTCCGCTCGCCGGTCGGCTTCAGGCGGTCGAGGTAGGTCTGTAACTCGGCCTTCTGCCGCGGGTACGCGAAATCGCGGCTGGCCTGGACGCCCTGCGAGAAGGTGACCAGCCGGACGGTGCTGGTGCTGGTGGTCTCCCGGAGGAAACGGCCGAGTTCGCGCTGGACCTGCCGGGAGATGTCGTACTTGCCGTCGCCCTTGCCCGCCATCGAGCCGGAGACGTCGAGCCAGGACCACGTGGCGTGAGCGTTCGGGGAGAGGCCCCCCGGGGGGCTGACAGGCGGCGTCCGCCAGGGCCAGGCCCCCAGTCAGGCCCAGCAGGGCGAGCCCGCGGCGCAGAGGAGTTGACGTCGGCTTTGCCAGCGGGCCAGTCTCTGGGGCCGCCCCACCAGGTCGGCACGCCGGACTTGCGTGGCACCTCAGAAATCAAGCCTCGCTCAACTCCGGGCCCCTGAAGGAAGTGTGAAGCCTCTCAGCCTTCCCGACCGGGCGGGTTCGGTCGGGCGGCCCGGGTCCGCAGTTCCGCCGCCACCCGTTCCAGGGTCTCGACCACCGCCGGGGTCGCCTTGAGCGGCAACTTGACGAGCTGCGCGGTCGCCTCCGCGATGATCACGCCCAGGGTCTCGGCGCGCCCGACCACCTCGTCTTGTTCCGCGCGGTCCAGGGCCTCCTGCATCCCCAACCCCAGGCGCTCGAATTCCTGCTGCTGCTCGGGGGTGCGGCCGTAGCGCTTGGCCTGGTTGAACAGGGACCTGAGGGTATTCAGTTGCCCCTTGGCGTCCTGCTCGATCTCCTGGAGGGCGGCCGCACTCAGGAACACCGCGGGGGTGGAGGTCACGTCGCGCAGCGCCTCTGCGAGGACCGCCTCGGAGCGCGACGCCAGCCCCAATTGGGCGTTGAGTGCCGTCAGCAACTCGGCACGGGCGGCTTGCTCCCCGTCCTGCATCTGACCCAGCGCCCAGGCCAGCGAGCGCAGGGCGGTGGAGACGGCGGCCTGGTCCCGGCAGACCCGCAGCAATCTCTCCAGGCAGGCGGCCTGCTCCAGCCCGGCGGCCCCCACGTGGCGGCGGGCCGCCGCCATCAGTTCCTGGCCCAGTGGGCCAGTCTCGCGGAGCTGTTCGAGCGTGAGCAGCGGTGGGAGGTTCTCCAAGGTCGGTGTCCTTTCGCGGTCGGCTTTCGCTTTCCCAGCATACCGGGACGAGGTGGCCGCTCCCGGCGCCCGGACGAGAACAAAGCCCCTCCAATGAAGCTGTCCTGAAGAGCAGGCGCGCCGGGAAAGCCCCCCTCATTGGGGATCAATGTTCGCTCAAGGCGGCGCTCCGGAGGGTGGGCCTCACACCGCTGCGGAACGCCGAAACCCGGGGTCCAGGGGGTGGTGACCGTCGGGGAGTGGGATCCGGCGACCTTCCCGGTTGACGACGGCACAGGTCCTCGCCCGTTCTGGCGTGCCGGGTGCCCGGTTCGCGTCATGAAGACAGCCTGCCGACCCTGGCTGGCAGGGTCTGGATGGGCTGTCGCTGCCACAGACCACCGTGCGCGGTGAGAAGCCCGGCCGTTCCCTCCCCGCCGTTCGGCCAACCGGCCACCTCTCAACAGGCGTACCTTGCGTTCCACCGCGCCCAGAGCCGTGAGAACGATCACCGGGACTTCGTTGTGCTGGCGGATCTGACGCCGCCCCTGCGCGCCGTCCATGTCTGGCACTCCCGGGTCGGGGACCACCCACCTGCGGCCGGTGAGGGAAGACCGGCCGCAGGCCCGTGGAGCCGTCGGGCGCCGTCGTGATCGGGTACCCGGCTTCCCGCAGGTCCAGGCCGATCAGGTGATTCAGGTCCGGGGCAGCCTCGATCAAGAGCATCAGGGCGGTCATGGTGGGGCCAGTCTCCACGCGGAGGCCGCCAGGGTCGTGATGCATGAACGTCCGACCAACGGCGTGGGGCGGAGGACCGCCATCGAGCGCCGCCCGTCGGCGGACTGGGCTCTTCCCGGCGCGGCCACCAGAAGCTGGTGGCCGCGTACCGTCCAGCCGAGACTGAACACCCAGGCCAACAACAACAGGGTTGTCAGGTTGCGAAGGCCAATGGACGCCCGCAACCACGGCCCCGTGACTCTTCAAGAGAGGGGCAGGCCGTTCGGGCGCAGGGGGCGAGAGGAAGTCAGCGGCCCGACGCGCGATCACGAACCAGGCCCCGATGCCCCTGGTCTGTGGTCGTGAGGTCGGCTGCCGGGCCGCGATGACCGCACCTGCTCCCCGACCTGTTCCCAGAAACACAGCTCGGTCCCGGGCGTCGTCGCCGTGGCTGTTGCGCAGGCCACGCCGGAGCCAGGGCGTCCAGCGGGTCCCAGCCCTCGGCCAGAATCACGCACAGTCCCGCCAGCAGGGCGTCTCCCGACCCCACCTGGGACCGCATCTCGACCCTGGGGGAATGGCCTGCCACTCCCCATCTGGGCTCACCAGCAGGGCCCTTGCTCCCCCAGGCTCAGGGCGACCGCCCCAGCCCCGAGCGCCAGCACCTCCCGGCAGGCCGCGCTCACGTCCTCCCCGGCGGGCAGCACACGCCCCACCAGCCGCTCCAGCTCGGACCGGGCCAGGCGGCGCAACTCCTCGCCGTTCGCATCCACCGCGACCCGCGCGCCGTCCTGTCTCGCCCGGGTGAGGGCCCGCTCGAGGAAGTCGGGGGGCACGTTCTGCGGCCGTGATCCCGCGAGGCTCAGGAAGTCGGGCGGGCGCAGGGCGAACAGGGCCCCCCAGACTTGATGGGCTGCCACCGCGTCGATGAACAGGGCGACAACAATCGCTCTTTTTGGCCGATCGGTCGGGACTGGTCCAACGTGTTCTGGGGGGTCGGTGGGCCCTCGTTCACCTGCCTGACCCGGGTCTGGGTGGGATCTTGCCCGCCGCCTTGTGGGCGTAGAGCCGCCGGTCGGCCAACCGCAGCAGCGCGGGGAGGTCGGCGGCCTCCTCAGGGAAGCGGGCGGTGCCCAGCCCGGCGCGCAACGTCCCGCCCTCCAGGGTTTGAAGTGCGTCGAGCAGGTCCTCCCCTCCCCGTGCCTCACCGGTGCCGGGCAGCAAGACGGCGAACTCGTCACCCCCCAGGCGGTAGGCGCCGCCCGTCTCCGGGGTCACGTCCTTCAGGCACCGTCCCACCGACGCGAGCAGGGCGTCGCCCGCCGGGTGACCTCGCAGGTCGTTCACCTGTTTGAAGTCGTTCAGGTCGAGCAGCACCAGGGTAAGAGCCCACCCCTGCCCCACGAGATCGGCGAGCCGGGTGTCGAAGGCGCGGCGGTTCCCGAGCCCGGTCAGCGGATCGAGGGAGGCGAGGCGCTCCAGCCGGACCTGCGCGGTGTGGGTTTCGGAGAAGTCCTCCTGCACGCCCACGAAGTAGCGCACGGCGCCGTTCTCGCACAGCGGCCGGATCCGCAGCCGGTACCACATGGTGCGCCCGTCCTTGCGGTAGTTCAGCACCACCCGCCGGATCGGCTCGCCCAGGTCCAAGGCCTCGCGCATGGCCTGGATATCCGCCGGGTCGGTCTCGGGTCCCTGTAAGAAGGAGCAGGGGCGGCCCAGCACCTCCTCCTGGCTGTACCCCGTCTCACGGGTAAAGGTCGCGTTGACGTAGACGATGCGCCGCGCGGCGTCCGTCACGAGCAGCCCGACGTCGGCCGCATCGAGGACCTGCCAGAGCAGGTCGGTGGGGAGCGCGGCCCGCGGCGAGACCACGGTCATCGGGTGGCCCAGTAGTGAAGTGCCTGTGGGGTGAGGCCGGACGCCTGCTCGACGGGGCGACCGAGAAAGTAGCCCTGCGCGTAGTCGGTGCCCAGCTCATAGACGATCTGCACCTCCTCCTGGGTCTCCAGCCCCTCGGCCACCACCCGGACGCCCAGGTCGTGCGCGTAGCGGATCAGGGCGCTCACCAGCGGCACCCGGGGATCGTCGCCGTGCAGGTCCCGGACGAGACCGCGGTCGAGTTTCACCACGTCGGGCCTGAGTTCGGAGAGGTAGGTCAGGCTGGTGTGCCCGGCGCCGAGGTCGTCGAGCGCCACCTGGGCCCCCTCCGCGCGGTAGCGTTCCAGGATGCGTTTCAGCAGCCGCAGGTCGGGGAAGGCCTCGCTCTCGGTGACCTCGAACAGCAGGCGGGAAAAGTCCGCTCCCACCTCGCGGCAGGTCTCGAAGGTGGTCTGGAGGCAGATGTCGGGGTTGTACACCACCCCCGGGGCGAAGTTGATGAACAGCACCTGATCCCCCTGGAGCTGCGGGTAGGCCTGGCGGATGGCGGTGCGCCGGGCGTGGGCGTCGAAGCCCCGGGACTGACCATGCGCGGCGGCAGCTTGCAGCAGGGGGCCTGCTCCGAAAAATTGGCCGTGCCACTGAGCACGGACCAGGGCCTCGTAGCCGTACACCCGCCCGCTGGCGAGTTCCACGATGGGTTGCAGGTGAAAGCGCAGGTGCCCGCTGGCCCCGGCGAACCAGCGGCTCGACAGCCGTGCCACCCACTGCTCCAGCGGGGCGATGTGCCAGGTCTCGACCCGATCACCGCTGCGGGGCAGGGCGAGGAGATCGGGTCGCTCGGTCTGAGAGAAGCCCGCCAGCACCTGGTCCAGGCATTCGAAGGCCTGGGCGGGGATCACGAAGGCGTCGTCGTGCGTCTCCAGGGGCAGGCCCTGGGCGGTGAGCAGCAGGGCGAGCTTGCGGTGCAGGTGGCGGGAGGCGGCGTGGATGGCGAGGCTGGTGAAGCGGTCGAGATCGAGGGGGACGACCGCGTGGCAGTCGCAGGAGGTGAAGCCGCTCGCGTGGCCGGTGGTGGGCAGCGGTTGACCCAGGGTGGGAGTGGCCGTCATCGCGCTCCGTTGTACCAGGCCGGCCCTGACACGGTTCTGTCGCGCGGTCAGGGGAACGGTCTTCACTCCGCCGGGGAGGCGTGGGAACGCCTCGGGCTGTCGGAGCCTCCTCTCTCAGGAGGGTGATGTTCTTCCCGCCTTCGAGGCCCTCCACCGAGCAGGACCCGCTCCGATGCGCGCAACAAGCTGGGTGAGCCGGCCTGCACCTTGCCGGTCGCCTGGCGGTGACGACCCGAGAGGGGCGGGCGAAGGGGGTTGATTGACGGAGTGGTGGGGCAGCCTCCCGATCTTGGTGCCGCACGGCCGCGTTGTCCGGAAGTGAAGGGCCGCTGCGGTAAGAGTTCTGTGGCGGAGGCCGCCCACACTGGATCACAGCTTGCGCCCACCGCGAGCAGCGTTCCCCTGACCATGCCGCAGCCTCACTCCCCACCCCCGATCTTCACGCCCGAGTACGTGCGGGCGCTCGAACGCGTCTTCCGGCTGATCCTCCCCGTCATGGCCCTCACCGAGGCTGCCCGCGCGTGGGTGGAGTGGTCCACCCATCCGCTGGAAGCGGGCCTCAACCTGCTCTACGGCGTGGTCTTCCTGGCCGGTGCCGTGGGTCTGGGCACCCTGCCGGGACGGGCGCTCACGGTCATCCGGGTCATGTTCGGCGCGGCCGTCCTGGTGGCGCTGTCCTTCGACGCCCTGAGCTACCGCCTGCTGCCTCCGGAAATCCTCGCGGGCAACACGACCTCCGCCCTGAACGGGCGCTACCTGTACCAGACCTACGTGGTGATGGTGTGCAGTTGGCTGCTGTTCCCCGTGCCGCTGGCCGGACGACTCGCCCTCGGCCTCTTTCTGACGAGCCTCGGTTTGACGACGCTCGCCACCGGGCACGCGGTGGGGCACGGGCAGGCCGTTCTGGGCGGGGGGCTGAGCCTGGTGCTGACCCAGGCCGCGGTGGGAGGCTGTTTCTACCTGCTGCTGCACGTGCTGACCGGGGTGTACACCCGCCACGCCACGCTCGAACATGAGCGGGGACTCCTGGAGCGGTACGCGCACGTGGACGTGCTCACGGACCTGCCCAACCGGCGGGCCTTTGACGCGGCCCTCGCCCGGGAGGTGGCGTGTGCCCGGCGCGAGGGGTCGGCCCTGAGCCTGGTCACCTTCGACCTCGACCACTTCAAGCGGGTGAACGATACCTACGGTCATGACGTGGGAGACCGCGTGCTGGTCGACCTCACCGCTCTCGTCCGGAGCGAACTGGGCGCGGGTGAAGTGCTGGCCCGCTGGGGGGGCGAGGAGTTCGTCCTGCTGCTGCCGGGGGTGGACGGGGCGCGGGCGTGGGGGCGCGCGGAAGGGCTGCGCGCGCGGGTGGCCGCGCACGACTTCGGCGTCGGGGGGGTGACGGTCAGCCTGGGCGTCGCCACCCTGCGGGGGGACGAGCCCGCGAGTTGGCTGTTCAAACGCGCGGACGAGGCCCTCTACGCGGCCAAGCGGGGCGGCCGGAACCGCGTGGGCGGGGCGGCCGGGTCCGGGCACCCGGAGGCGGATGTGGGTGAGGTGGCGGGCCGGGTGGACGCCGCGCGCCGCGTGTCCCGGGAACGTGGTGGGGTGAGCCGTGAAGCTTGAGCAGGGGGTGTGGCGGCGCGAGCGGGCCCTGACGGCGGACCCGGTGGGGGGCAGCGGGCTGAGCGCCCTGCTCGGCGGGTGGTCGGCGGCGTGCCGTGCCCTGCACGCGGCTGGGCCGGAGGACCTGCCCGGCCTCCTCGCCGACTACGCGACCCGGCTGCTGGGGGCCTCCCGCGCGGCCTTCGTGTCTCCCGCAAGGAGCGAGCCGGTGCTGTGGGGCGAGCCGGGGGCGTTCACCCTGGCCTGCCGCGCGCTGGAGACCGGTGAGGTTCAAGGCCTGTCCCCGGGGGGCGGGGAGGTGCTGCTGGCGGCGCCGCTGCTCGACTCGGCCGAGGGGCCTCTGGGGGCGGTGGTGGTCGCCCGGGGAGCGAACCGACCCTTCGGGGAGCGCGACGTCCACCTGCTCACGGCGCTCTCCACGGCGGGAGCGGCGGCGCTGGGCCGGGCCCGGGCCGTCCAGGCCGCCCAGGACCGCGCCGAGGAGTTCCGAATGCTCGCCGAACTGTCCGGGGCGACCCTCTCGCTCACCGAGCCTGCCGCCGTGGCCCAGGCCAGCCTGGAGGCCTGCCGCGCCTTCCTGGGCGCCGACCACGCCGCCTACTACGCGCCCGCCCGGCAGGTGGGTGCCGAGGTCGGCGAGGCGCCCGGCCCCTACCGCGCGGTGCTGAGCGCCCAGCGGGAGCGGCGCGCCGCCGGCATGTCCTCCCGGGCCCGGCGGGGCGTGCAGGCCACCCACGCCTACCCGCAGGAACCCGACGCGCGGCCGGAACTCATCGCGGCGGGGGTGCGGGGGGTGGTGGTGGCCCCGGTGGTGCTCGCGGGCGGGGAGGTCGAGGGCGTCGTGAACCTGGTGTGGTTTCGCGATCTCCCGGCGCTGCCCCGGGCGGCGCGGGCCCTGGCCGGGCGGGCCGCCGAACTGATCGCCCGGGCGGTCGAGCGCGAGAGCCACCTGCGGGCGGTGGAGGCCACCCGCGAGGGGGGGCTGCTCGCGCTGGGCCTGGCCCTGGAGGCGCGCGACCTGGAGACCTCGGGGCACACCCGGCGGGTGGTGGCGCTGGCGACCCGGCTGGGGGAAGTGCTCGGCCTGAGGGGCGACCTGTTGGAGGAACTGCGCCAGGGGGCCTACCTGCACGATCTGGGCAAGCTGACCGTACCGGACGCCGTCTTGCTCAAGCCGGGAAAGCTCACCGCCGAGGAGTGGATCACCATGCGGGGGCACGCGGCGCGGGGGTATGAGCTCGCCCGCCAGATGCCCACCCTGGGCACGGAGACGCTGCACGTCGTGCGTCACCACCACGAGCGGTGGGACGGGGCGGGCTACCCGGACGGCATGGCAGGAGAAGAGATCCCGCTGGGGGCACGCATTTTCGCGGTGGTGGACGTGTATGACGCGCTCACGAGTGAGCGGCCGTACAAGCGGGCGTGGACGCCAGGGGAGGCGTTGAGGGAGCTGCACGCCCAGGCCGGGCAGCACTTCGACCCGCAGGTCGTGGAGGCCTTCTTCTCGCTGTTGCCCGGGACACGGTTGGTGGAGCGCGCGGACAGCGTGGCCGGTTCTGGTGGGCAGGAAGGACGGGCCTGAAGTGCTGGGGCACGGCTGTTTCTCCACAGGGTGAGCCGCGTCTTCGCCCCGGGGCGAGGCCGAAGGGGCGAGCGCCTGTGCCCGGGGACGGGCGATGGCGGTGCGGGAGGAGCCGGGCCCCTGACGCCTGGCCGGGACGGGGCGGCGTCCCACGTGGGGCCCGTCAGCTCCTGGGCAGGCTGAAGCGAAAGGTCGCCCCCTCCCCCGGCCTTCCCTCGGCCCAGACCCGGCCCCCATGCCGCGCCATGATCCGCCGCACGTTCGCCAGCCCCACCCCCGTCCCCTCGAAGTCCTTCGCCAGGTGCAGCCGCTGAAACACCCCGACCAGCTCGCTGCCGTACTGGGGACCAAATCCCACCCCGTTGTCCCGCACCGAGATCACCCACTCCCCCGGCTGCTCCTGGGCCCCCACCTCGATGCGCGCCACCTCCCGCGGGCGGGTGTACTTCAGGGCGTTGTCGAGCAGATTCACCACGACCTGCCGCAACGTGTCATGATCGCCCGTCACCAGCGGGGCGGTTCACCTCTGCGGCCAGCGCCCGCAGAACGTCGAACACCGGCCAGTTGTGGTCCGTGAACTTGGTGTCGCCGAAGGGATTCGCGCCGCTCAGACGCCCCTCCCCGCTGGCCCCCGCCCCCTGGCGCGTGTACCTGCCCGCCAGAAAGCCGCCCGCCAGCGGACTCCAGGGGGTGAGCTCCAGACCCAGCTCACGCGCGGCGGGCACGTGTTCCTGCTCGATGGAACGGTCCACCAGCGCGTATTGAAGTTGCAGGACGATGGGGCCGGGGACACCGTGCGCTTCGGCCAGCGTGGCCGCCCTCGTCAGATACCAGGCGGGCACATTGGACAGGCCGTCGTACCGGATGGTCCCGGCCCGCACCAGCTCGCCCAGGGCCTGCACGACCTCCCCGGCGGGAGTCACCCCCCCAAGTCACGCCCGGCCAAGGCGACCGACCCGCCCGGCGTGTTCGAGTACAACCTGCGGTACTCCACGCCTTACGAGGGGAGCGGACAAGAGCCAGCAATTTTGTGCACAAAATTTTTAAATCCTGTCCGCTCCCCCTTTCATTCATGAACTTCAACGATGAAGTCGCGGATCTCGTAACTCATCAGCATCTCGTTGAAGGTCAGTTGCGGCGTACCCACGATGCGCAGTGGCAAACTCAGCAGACGGTGGAGAAATACGTCGCTCTCGTGGACGGCGAGGAAAGCGCCGGGGCAGCGGTGCGCGCCGTCCCCGAAGCTCAGGGCCTGCGCCTGCACGCCGCTCGGCAGGGCCCGGCGCGGGCAGAGCGTGAGCGGCCCCTCGCCGACCACCGAGGCGTCGGCGTTGGCGGTGCGAAGGTCCAGAATCATGCGCGCCCCCGCCGGGATGTGGTGCGCCGCGCCCCCCTGCTCGATGATCACGTCCCCCACCGCCTTGCGCCACAGGGTCGAGGCCACCGGCTCCAACCGCAGGATCTCGTGCAGGATGCGGTGCCGTTCGGTGCGGTCGCCCGCGAGGTACTGCCCGCGCACCTCGTCATGTTCCAGCAGGTGCCACGCCGCCACGCCGAGAAATTCGCGGGTGGTGACCATCCCGGCGGTCGCGTAGGTCAGGCACTCCACCAGAATTTCGAGGTCGTTGTAGCCCTGGCCCAGCAGGTGGCTGATCACGTCCTCCTGGGGCTTTTGGCGCCGGGCCTGGATGGCGGGGCGCACGTCGATGCGGTAGAAGCTCGACATCCTGAGCAGGCCCCTGGCCTGGGTGACGGCGCTCCGCAGGCGGGCCAGTGGACCCGCCCCCGCAACACCGCTGATGTCACTGCCGGAGAGCAACTCGTCGATGCGGCGGTCCATGCCGGGCTGAAGCGAGTCGGTCAGGCCCACCACGCGCGCGGCGACCTCGACCGAGAGTTCCATGCTCAGGTCGCTGAGGTCGGCCTGCCCCGCCCGCAGGAGCCGCACGATCAGGCGCTCGGTCAGGTGGTCGATGAAGGCGTGGTGTTTGTCCTGCACCGTCTTGGGGGTGAAGAAGCGGGCGATGGCGGTGCGCTGCTCACGGTGCTCCTCCCCGTCCTGAAAGATCACCGCTGGGCGCAGACGGGTGACGAGCACATTGTCGGTGGTGGCCCCCTGCCGCACCCGCTCGCTGTCGCGCAGCACCTGTCTCACGGCGGCGTAAGAGCGAAGGTGCCACACGTCGCCCTGAAGTTCGACGCCGGGCTGGTGGTCGGAGCCGAAGCCGGTCTTGCGCTCGGACTCGTGGAAGGGGCAACGGGGGGTGGATTCCGTGGTCATGGTGGGGCCTCCTCAGGGCAACTAATGATTCACGGTGTATCATACGAGTTATGAATGCGCGTGAGTCGTTGTGGAGAGGGACGGATGTCTGAGGTTCCATTCGTTCCCCAGCCCGATCTGCGCGTGCGGCGGACCCGCCGCCTACTCACCCAGGCCCTCATCGAACTGAGTGCCGAGCGGCCCCTTGAGGCCATCACCGTGCGCGACCTGACCGACCGGGCCGAGGTCGGTTACGCCACCTTTTTCCGCCACTACGCGAGCATTGAGGAACTGCTGCGCGGCGCGGTGGACGACCTGCGCGCCGAGCTGCTTGGCCTGTTGCCTCCGCTGGCGGGCGACTCGCCCGAGCAGGCGGGCGCGGTGGTGTTCCGGCACGTGCAGGCCCAGCCGGACCTCTACCGCCTGCTGCTCGGCACCGACCGCTCGCACGGACTGCTCGACCAGATCGTCGATATTGGCGTGGAGGGCCTGCTGGACACCTTCGAGGCCCGTCCGGACGCAGGGGTGCCGGTGGAGGTCGCCGCGCACCACTTCATCCGCTCGTTTCTGAACCTGATCGAATGGTGGCTGCGGCATGACCAGCCCCACAGCCCGGAGCGCATGGGCGAGATCTACCGCGAACTGATCCTGCGCCCCACCCAGGCCGCCGCCTTGCAGCCCCGCACCTCCCCCAGAGACCAGCGATGAACCTGAAAAAGACCCTCGGCTGGGGCACCCTCGCGGCCCTGGCCCTCGTGCTGTACCGCCGCCGCTCCCCTTCCTACAGCCAGTTGCACCCCGAACTGCGGTCGCCCCTGCTGCGCCTGCGCAGTCCGGCTTTTACCCTCCCGCTCGTCTCGCTGATGCAGCGCCTCCCCACCCGTTTCTCGGAGCCGACCGATGTGGCCTTCGAGGCCCGCACGGTGCCCGGCCCGGCCGGGGCGCCCGACGTGCCCGTCTTCCTGTACCGGCCCTTACCAGGACAGCGGAGCGACGCCGCCGTGCTGTACATCCACGGCGGTGGCTTCGTCACCGGCTCGGCCGGGGCGTACCACCGCCAGTGCGCCGGGTTCGCCCATGAACTCGGTTTGACCGTCGTGAACGTGGAGTACCGTCTTGCGCCGGGCACGCCCTTCCCGGGGCCGCTGGAGGACTGTTATGCGGTCCTGCGCTGGATGAAAGAGCAGGCGGCGTCCCTGGGCATCGACCCGGCCCGCATCGCCGTCGCCGGGGACAGCGCCGGAGGGGGTCTCGCGGCGTCGCTCGCGGGGCTGGCCCGCGACCGGGGGGAGGTGCAGCCCGCCTTCCAGCTCCTGCTGTATCCGATGCTGGACGACCGCACTGTCCTGAACACCGACCACGCCGGTCGCGGAGAATTCGTCTGGACGCCCGCCTCGAACAGGCTGGGTTGGACGGCCTATCTGGGACGCCGACCGGAGCTGGAGACCGCGCCGCCCTACGCGGCGGCGGCCCGCCTGGAAAACCTCGCGGGCCTGGCCCCCGCCTGGATCGGCGTGGGGACCCTCGACCTGTTCTACACTGAGGACCGCGAGTACGCCCGTCGGCTGAGAGGGGCGGGTGTCCCCTGCGAGTTCTATGAAGTGAAGGGCGGCTACCATGCCAGCGAGCTGTTCACCCCGGCGGCGTCTGTCTCGCGTGATTTTCTGGCGCGCAGCATGGAGGCGCTGCGGCGGGGACTGCGGCTGGCCTGACTGGGCCTCGGGAGAATTCAGGCGCCGGTGAAGACTCCCCGAAGGGGTGCCAACCACAGGGGCATACCGGGAACTGCACGGGTAAAGCTCGTGCAACACGCCCTTTTTCCTTAACGTTGTGTCTTGGACTGCGGGCCATTCTCAGGTCCTCCGTCAAGCCAGCCCGGACCACTAAGCCTGCGCTCGGCGTTGACCCCCGAGGTCGTTTGCGGGGTCACGCCAGCAGCGGCGCGAGAACAAACGCTTCGGTACCCTGTCGCGTCGTTGCCCCAAGCACCCGAGCCCGTTCGTCGCGGCCTTGGCCGGGGTGACGCGGGCACAAACGCTCTGCCCCAGCCGTCCCCCTCCTGAGCGGTTCCAGATGGTGTGCGGACAGGGGGCACCGCCGCGCCGCGCGAACGAGGCCAACCGTGTGCGGTGACCCGTGCTCTGACTTGTTCAGTTCGGTATCTTGACCCGGTGTCTCGCCCGTCCACAGCGCCCTCAGCCGTGGCTCCTTCCCCGGGTGAACGGCTGCAAACCGTCACCGAGGCGCTGGCCGCCACCCACAGCACGGAGGACGTGTTCAGGGTCGTCCTGAAGCCCGCCCTGGAGGCCGTGGGAGCCGTCGCCGGAGCCGTGCTGCTGGTGGACGGGACGCGGGAACGGCTGGAGACCGTGGCCGCTGTGGGCTACGAGGCAGGGGCCCGGACGCCCTGGCAGGACGGCCCCCTGGGCGGCCACGGCCCCGCGGGTGACGCCCTGGCACGCCGTGAGCCGCTGTTCTTCGAGCAGGCGGGCGACCTCGTGCGGGCCTCCCATTCTGGGGAGGCCCGCACGGGGAGGGTGGCCGCGGGCGCCACCGCCGTGCTGCCGATGTTGCTTGACGACCGGCCGCTGGGCGTGATCGTCCTCGACTTCGGAGAACCGCACGAGTTCACGACCGAAGAACAGCGCTTTCTGCGGACCCTCGCCGCCCAGTGCGCCCTCGCCCTGGGCCGCGTCCGGCTGAGCCGGGACCTCGAACGGCGGACCGCCGAACTGGAGGAGGAACGCACCGCCCTGGCGGCCTTTGCGCGCTTCACCGAGGCCTCGACGCATCTGGTGGACGCCCGCGCCCTTGTTGGGCAGGCCGGGGCCGTGCTGCGCGACCTTCTCGGGGTGCACGTGGGCTACTCGGCACTGGAGGACGGCCGGTGGAAGGGCGAGGTGTTCTCCGAGGACACCCCGCCGCCGGTGGTCGAGGCCGCCCGGGCCGGCTTTCCCGCCGACCTTCCCAGCTTCGCGCGTCCCTTCGTGGAGCGGGACGTGGTGTTCGTGGAGGGGTGGAACGGGGAGCAGGAGGGCGCCGAGGTGACCGGGGTGTACACGGCCGCCGCGCTGTACCCGTACTTCCAGGAGGGCCAGCCGCACGGGCTGCTGACGATGGGCTCGCTACGCGCTTCGGCATGGACCGAGCGCGAGCGTAGGGTGTTCCGGGCGGTGGGGCGCAGCCTGGCGCTGGCCTTCGAGCGCGCCGAGCACGCCCGGCAGGTCGAGGCGGATGCCCGCGCCCACGAAGCCTTTATGGCCTTTACGGAAGCCGTGGGCACCGAAACGGACCTGCTGACCCTTGCCCGGCAGGCCATTGCGGTGCTGCGTGCCCGCTTCCAGGACGGCAGTATCGGGTACTACACCCAGGACAGTGGGTTGTGGAAGGCCCAGGCCTGGAGTGAGGACATGAGCGGGGCGTTGCTGGGCAGCCTGCGGGCGGGTCTGCCGGGCAGCACGCCGCTGATCCACCAGGTGCTTCAGGCGGGCACCGCGGTGTTCACCGACGCCTGGGACCCGGAGCGGGAGGCGTTCGAGCACACCCAGGCCTACGGCACGGCCGCCGCCTATCCCCTGGTCGTGAACGGCGAGGTCGGGCACCTGCTGCTCTTCGGCCTCAAGGACACGTGGCGCTGGAGCGAGCGGGACCGGGCCGTGGTGCGCGCCGTGGGCCGGGGCCTGACCCTCGCGCTGGACCGCGCCGAGCAGACCCGGCACCTGGAGGAGGAGCGGGCGGCCCAGGAGGCCTTCGTGTCGTTCACGGAGGCCTCCAGCACCGAAACGGACGTGCTCGCCCTGGCCCACCAGGCCACCCGGGTGCTGCGGGCCCGTTTCGCGGACGCCAGCGTCGGGTACTACGAGCCCGAGGGCGAGCGGTGGAAAGCCCGGGTGTGGAGCGAGGACGTGCGGGCGGACGTGCTGGCCCTGATGCTGGCCGGGCTAAGCGCCGACACGCCGATGTTCCGCACCGTCCTTGAGCGGCGGCAGGTGGTGTTCACCGATGCCTGGGACCCGGCGCGCGAGGAGCTGGAACCCACCGAGCAGTACGGCACGGTCGCCAACGCGCCCCTGCTGGTGGGCGGCAAGGTGCGGGGGGTGCTCTCCATCGGCCTCAAGGACACCCGGCAGTGGCGTGAGTCCGACCAGGCCCTGTTCCGCGCGGTGGCGCGTGGGCTGAATCTCGCCCTGGAGCGCGCCGAGCAGACCCGGCGCTTGGCCGAGCAGAACGCCGAGCTCGACGCGCGCACCCGGGTGCTCTCCGGCTTCGCGGAACTCTCGCACGACCTGGTACTGGAAACCGACCCCCTGGTCCTGATCCGCCGCACCCAGGAGGTCGTGCTGGGCCTGCTGTCCGCGGGCTACTCCATGTACTTCGAGCCCGAGGGGGGGTGGTGGCGCCTGAAATCCCAGGTGGGCCGGGCGCCCTCCCCCAGCGTGCAGGCGGTGCTCGACGAGCGCTACCCCTTCGAGGCGGCGACGAATCTCGTGATCCCCTACCAGCGTGGCGAGGTCCACTACCAGGACGAGTACGACCCGGGGACCGACTAGCTCCCCGGCGGCGACGAGTACCCCGGCGCCACGGCGGTCTTGCCGGTGACCGTGAACGGGCGGTCCCGCGGCGTGCTGGGCTTCGCGCTGTACACCCAGCGGCGCTGGTCGCGGGAGGACCGGGCGATGCTGGAAACGGTCAGGCGCCAGCTCACCCTGGCGCTGGAGCGGGCCGAGAGCGTGGCGCACCTCGCCGAGGAGCGGCGCGGGTTGGCCGCCGCCAACGAGGAACTGGTGGCCTTTACCTACAGCGTCTCCCATGACCTGCGCACGCCAGTGCGGCACGTCACCGGCTTCGTTCACCTGCTGCGCCAGACCCTGGACGGCGGGCTGAGTCCCAAGGCGGCCCGTTACCTGAACGTGGTCGAGGAGGCGGCCGGGCGGATGAACATCCTCATTGACGGCATCCTCCAGGTCTCCCGCACCTCCCGCCTGACGCTCAGCCCGGGGCCGGTGGACCTGGGGGCGCTGGTGGACGGGCTGCGCCGGGAGCTGCGGCCGGGTGAGCGGGAACGGCGGGTGGACTGGGCGGTCTCACCCCTGCCCGTGGTCACGGGCGACGCGGACACCCTGCGCCAGGCCCTGCGGATGTTGCTGGAGAACGCCCTGAAGTTCACCCGGACCCGGGAGGTGGCCCGAATCGAGGTGTGGGCCGAGGAGCGCCCGGACGAGTGGGCGCTCTTTGTGCGGGACAACGGGGTGGGCTTCGACCCCCGGTACACGGCGCGGCTGTTCGGCATCTTCCAGCGGCTGCACCGCCAGGAGGAGTTCGAGGGGGCGGGGGTGGGGCTGGCGAACGTGCGCCGGATCATCAATCGGCACGGGGGACGGGTGACGGCGGAGGGTCAGCCCGGAGGCGGCGCCACCTTCGGCTTCACGCTGCCCAGTGCAGGAAGGGTGGTGGGGACCCACGCGGCCCCGAGCACTGCGGGCGCAGGCGGCTAAGCCCCGCTCGCCGTTCCGGTGGTCGTGCGGCCTGACTTTCTGCGGGGAGAGGGGTGAGCAGAGGGCCCGAACGTCGGCGTGGGGACCCGGTGAGGCGCGAAGGGAGAAGTGCTCGGCTCTCGTGGAGCAGGGGGGGCGGCGGTGTCCGCGCGGGGGGCTGGCGTCACCTCTGAACGGACGTCCTCGGGCGCTTGGGGCCACAACGCGACGTCCCCGCTACCGGGGCAGCGTTTCCGCTCCGCCCGTGAGCCGGGCACGCTCCAGCCACGCGGCCCCGTAGCCCCCGGCGCTGTCCACACCCCCAGCGGGTCCCAGCGGGCTGACCTGCACTCTTGGAAGCAAGTCGAGCGCCGCCAGGGCGCGCTCCACCTCCCGCCGCAGGGGACCCGCCGCGTGCGGCACGTCCTGCAAGACCATGACGGCGGGGTCGAGCACCGCCGCCACCGCCGTCAGGTGGTTGCTCAGGTCCGTGGTGAAGGCGCGCATCGCCCGCCGGGCTGCCGGGTCGCCCCCGGCGGCGAGGGCCGCCACTTCCGCCGTGGAGCCCCCGGGCAGCGCCGCGTGCAGGTGACGCAGCAGCCGAACCGAGAGGGCATCACGCCGTCCACGTGTGGCCGGGTCGGCGGCAGAGGAGACCTCGCCCGCCGCGCCCGTCGCGCCGTGGTACACCCGCCCGCTCAGCACCATCCCCAGACCGATCCCGTAGCTGTAGTTGAGGAACACCAGCGGCTCGTCCGCCGTGAGCTTCAGGGCCTGCCAGGCGTGCCAGGCACAGAGGTTGGCGTCGTTCTCCACCCGCACCGGCCAACCGAGCGCTGCGGTCAGCTCGGCCTCCAGCGGGCGGTCCCGCATGGCGAGGGGAACACTCGTCAGGGCGCGCGTCACCGGGTTCACGGCGCCCAGAACGCTGACCACCGACAGGTCCGCCGGGCCCTGCACGCCCAGCCACTCCAGCAGCAACCGCACGTTGTGCCCGGCGTCCTGGGTAAATTGCCGAACGGGGAACCCGTGCTCGGTGAGCCCATGCCGTCTGCCGTGCAGGTCGTAGCGCCCGCCCATCGCCTGAGGTCCACCGAGGTCGAGGGCGGTGACGGTAAACCGGTCGGGCGTGAGGCGCACCCGGGCCGCGGGGCGTCCGCGGCTCCCGGGCAGGGGCGCGTCCTCCAGGGCGGCCAACCCTGCGCCGATCAGGTCGTCCACGGCGGCGATGACCGTCGGCAGGCTGAGCCCGCTGCGTCCGGCAAGTTCGGGGCGGGTGGCGGGGCCGAGTTTGAGGGCCCCGTACACCCGTTCCCGGGCGGGCCGGGTTTCCGGGAGGCTGGTCACGGCGGGCCCGACCTTCGCCAGATTTGAAGGAGGTGATCGCGGCTCGACATGGTGCCGTTATTTTACTAGCTTGACTTTACTAAACTAAGACTTAGAAAATAGTTCCTGCTCTGGATGGACGCACCGGGGTCCGAGCTCTTGGAGGACTGAAGTGGACAGCAAGACCAAAAACCGCAAAACACATGAGCAGATCGCCGCGATGGCCGCCCGCGCCTTTGACGGGATGACCCTCGCTGACAGTGACGACGCCGTGCAGGAGTTGAAGGAGGGCTGGTTCAACGCGGCCTTCCTGGTCCGATTGGCCGACGGCCGGGAGGTCGTCCTCAAGATCGCTCCCCCACCCGGCGCCGAAGTGATGCAGTACGAGAAGAACATCATGGCGACCGAGGTGGCGACCATGCGCCTCGTCCGGCAGCACCCGGCCATCCCCGTGCCCGAGATTTACTTCTACGATCAGGCCCACGACCTGTGCGACTCGGACTACTTCTTCATGGCGAAGGTGGCCGGGGACAATCTGGAGCACGTGAAAGAGGCCCTGCCCCCCGAGACCCAGGCCGCCATCGAACGGCAGACCGGCGAGATCATCCGCGAGGTCAACGGCTTTCGGGGCACCTCTTTCGGATACGACGGCAACCCTGACCTACGCGCGGACACCTGGAAGGAGGCCTTCCTGCGGATCGTCGAGTCCGTCCTGGAGGACGCCGCCCGCAAGGACGCCCGGTTCGACTACAGCTACGACGAGCTTCGGGAGGTGGTGCACAGACATGCCCCGGCGCTGGAGGAAGTCACCACGCCCGTCCTGGTCCACTGGGACGCCTGGAACCCCAACTTCTTTGTCAAAGACGGCCAGGTGGTCGGCATCATCGACTTCGAGCGGGCGCTGTGGGCCGAACCGCTGATGGAAGCGCAGTTCCGGCCACTGCTCGGCGAGGGCATCACGAACCAGATGCAGGGCTACGGCAAGACGAGCTTCACCCCCGCGGAGGACCAGCGGTGCCACCTGTACTCGCTGCATCTCGCGCTCGTCATGCACGTCGAGTGTTACTACCGCAATTACGACACCGACGACATCTTCCATTTCTCCAGGGGGTTCATCGCCGAGACGATGGCCTGGCTCAAGGCCCACTGAGGCTGCATGACGCGGGCGTCCGGGGTCGAACGGCTGGGGACCGAGAGCGTCGGGAAGCTGCTGCTGGAATTCTCGTCGCAGACGACCTTCTCGCTGCTGGTCTACGCCATCTACACCGTCACGGACACCTACTTCCTCTCCGTGGGGGTGGGTCCGCTGGCGGCGGCGGGCGCCTCGATCATCGCGCCGGTCCTGATCGCCCTGGGCGCGGTGTCCACGACGGTGGGGGCCGGGGGCGCCTCGGTGGTGTCCAGGGCCTTGGGTGAGCGGCATGTGGAGCGGGCCTCCCGGACCGTGGCGATGACCTTCCTGATTTTCTGGGTGGCGGCCCTCACCATCAGCGTCCTCGGCACGCTCTTCATCGGGCCCATCGTCCACCTGCTCGGGGCCACCCAGAGCATCGCCCCCTACGCCGTCGAGTACGGCCGCATCATCTTCCTGGGGGCCATCACGAGCACCGGCTTCTCGGCCATCATCCGGGCGGATGGGAACGCGCGGTTCTCCACGGCCATCTGGATCGTTCCGGTCACCGTCAACCTGGTGCTGTGCTGGCTGTTCATCATGGTGCTGGGGATGGGTGCCGCAGGGGCAGCCCTGGCGACCGTCGCCGGTCAGACGGTCTCGGCGGGCATGGGCATCTACTTCTTCTTTTTCAGGAAGAACCGTTCCTACGAGATCAAGGCTTCGTATTTCAGACCGAACGGGCCGATCATCGCCGAGGTGCTCTTGATCGGCCTGCCCTCGTTCGCCAGGAACCTGAGCGTCAGTCTGGCGGCGATCATCACCAACAACCTCCTGAGGCAGATGGGTGGGGACGGCGCCCTGAGCGTGTATGCGATTGTGGGCAGACTCTATGCCGGGTTGCTGACGCCGCAGACGGGCATCGTGCAGGGGGTGCAGCCGGTGGTGGGGTACAACTTCGGCCAGCGCAAACTCGAGCGGGTGCGAGAAGCGGTCCGGCTTTCGCTGACGGCCACCATCGTCTATGGGGCGCTGGTCTGCGGGCTGTGCCTGCTGATCCCGGCCGCCCTGATCGCCCTGCTGTCCAAGGAGAGCACGGTGATCGCGCAAGGGCAGACGGCCCTGCGGCTGCTGGCGCTGGCGGCTCCCCTGGCGGGCGTGGCCCTGGTGACGGCGGCCTCGTTTCAAGCGGTGGGACGGGCCAGGGAGGCGCTGCTGCTGACGCTGGGCGGCATCGTCCTGGTCAAGGTGCCGGTGCTGCTGCTGGCCGCCCACCTGTTCTCCCTGACGGGCATCTGGGCAGCAGAGGCGAGTTCGGAACTGGTGCTGTGCTTGGTCTCCTGGCTGCTGCTGGGGAGAGTCCTCGCCCAGACCGGGAGCCCCCGGCTGGAGGAACAGGGGAGGGAGCACCCGTCTTCAAGCTGGAGGAAACGGTCGGAGTGAGGTGAGGGGGATCCTCCCGGGGAGGGTGAGTCCTGAAGGGGTCTGGCTGTGACTCCATCCGTCAGGCCGGATGGCCGCTCACTCAACCCCGCTCACCCGGGCCCAGCGCGAGCCATTCACGCGCGTTCCTTCCCTCGACGAACGCATCCTCTCCCGCTCCTCCCTGCTGAGGGAAGACGATCTGCGCTTGGTGCGGGAGCGGAGACGGGATTTCGACAAGCTCGGGTATGCCGTCTGGCTCACCGTGTTGCGCCATCTCGGGCGTGCGCTGCGTCCCGGCGAAACACCGCCCGAGGTCGTCCCGGCTTCCCTCGCCGCACAACTGCGGGCAGACCCCGGGCGCGATGCAGGGGTGACGCCCGCAGGGCCTTTGTTGGCGAATTCCCGGGAAGGCGCAGCGAGCGCGTGTTGATCGCCGCGGGTTGCGGTTGAACACGGCGGTCATCCGAATTCGCCCGCAAAGTCGGCATGGGTGCGGAAACCAACGCTCAGCCTCCAGCCCCCGCTCTCGCCGGGTCGGCAGGATCGGCAAACGGTCGTAAGGCCCCTGTGCGAGCAAGGGCAACCCCTCGACATGGGGCTCTTTCAGCATGGGGATGTGCTCGAACAGCAGTCGTGAGCGCCGCAACCCATCCTCCGGCCACACCCCTGTCCCCGACGTCCACGGGAGCTTCGAGATCGCGTCGAGAGACTGGGTCTTCCACAACACGGCGGCGTTCACCACTGGTCCCCGTGCTTCAAGCTGATCTTCCTGGCCCTCGCGGTCCTTTCGCCGCACCCCGGCCCACCGCCCGGAGAAGGGTCAGCCTCAGGGAAGCCCCCGTGGGGCACGCAGGAAGTTCAACCCGAGGGTCCAGAGTGTACCCGCCATCGTCCTGCTGGAGCGCGCACCGGGGGAGAGGCGTGCGGAAGGAGGAAGGCTGATCTGACCCCGGGCTGCGGACAGTATCCTCATTTCTGTGTCCAGCCCATCCACGACGTCTCCTTCCCTGAGCGAACGTCTGCGAACGGTCACCGAGCAGCTCGCCGCCGCCCGCACCCAGGAGGAGGTGTTCGGGGTGGTGCTTATCCCGGCCCTGGAGGCCCTGAACGCCATCGCAGGTGCGGTCTTGCTGGTGGACGAGACGGGGGAGCGCCTGAACCTCGCCGCCCACCAGGGCGACCGGGACGGGGCTCAGATCCTCTGGCAGGACGGTCCCCTGGACGGCGACGTGCCTGCCGGAGACGCCCTGAAGCGCCACGAGGGGCTGTTCTTCGAGGAGCGGGGTGACCTGACCCGGGCCTACCCCGGGCTGGAAGCCCGCACCGGGGGGGTGGCCGCCGTCGCCACCGCCGTCCTGCCGATGTTCCTCGACGGCGCTCCCCTGGGCACGCTCATCCTCGACTTCACCGAGCCGCATCACTTCACTCCGGAGGAGCGGCGCTTCCTGGGGACCCTCGCGGCCCAGTGCGCCATCGCCCTCGGCCGTGCCCGCCTGAGTCAGGGCCTCGAAACCCGAGTCGCGGTCCGCACCGCCGAACTGGAGGAGGAGCGCGCGGCCCTCGACGCCTTCGTCGCCTTCACGGAGGCGTCGGCCGGGACGACCGATGTGCGGGCCCTCGCGCGCCGGGCGGTGGACGTGCTGCGCGCCACCCTGGGCGAGGTGAGCGTCGCCTCCTCCGACCTGGAGGGGAGCCGCTGGAAGGCCCGGGTGTGGTCCGATGACTTCGCCCCCCGAGGTGGTCGAGGTCTTGACGGCGGGCGTCCCGTTGGACGCCCCGAGTTACGCCGAGGCCGTGGAGACGAGGGAGGTGGTGTTCGTTCCCGGCTGGGAGGCGGAGCGCGAGGGGGTGGCCCGGACCGAGGCCTACGGGGCGGGAGCGTTTTCCCCCTGCTTCGTGGGAGACGCGCCGCGGGGCCTGCTGGCGATGGGCACCCAACGGGCCGGGGACTGGTCGGCGCGCGAACAGGCGGTGTTCCGCTCGGTGGGCCGCAGCCTGACCCTGGCGCTGGAGCGGGTGGAGGCGGCCCGGCGGCTCACGGCGCAAAACGCCGGGCTCGACGCCCGCACCCGGGCGCTGGAGGCCTTTGCGGAGTTGAGCCGTGATCTGTCCCTCCAGGGTGATCCCCACGCCCTGATCCGGCGGGCCGGGGAGGTGGCCCTGTCCCTGCTGCCCGGGGGCAGCGTGCTGCTCTACGAGCCCGCGCGTGACCGCTGGCGGGCCGCGGTGCAGGTCGGCGCCCCCTCGACCCCGCCCTTCAGGCGGCGGTGGACGCCGGGCTCGCCTTCGAGCAGACACACAACCTGCTGATCCCCTGGACCAGCGGGCGGCCCGTCTACCAGGACCTCTACGACCAGGGCACCGACCACCTCGGCGACCTGGCGTTGGGGGTGGGGGCCACGGCCACGCTGCCGCTGACGGTCGGGCACGAGCGGGCGGGCGTGCTCGCAGTGGTCTTGTCGCGGCCCCACGTCTGGTCGGCCACCGACCGGGCGGTGCTGGAGACGACCGCGCGCCAACTGGGCCTGGCGCTGGAGGGGTCGCGGGCGCAGCGCGAACTGGGCCGAACCCAGCACTACCTCAAGGTAGCCGTGGAGAACGCGCCCCTCCTGCTGTTCGCCACCGACGCGCGGGGTGTGTTCGCCCTGTCCGAGGGCCGGCTCTTGGACACTCTGGATCTGAAACCCGGTCAGGCCGTCGGGCACGCGGCCACAACCCTGTTCGCCCACGAGCCGAATCTCCGCGAGGGGCGGCGGCTGGGCCAGGCCCTCGCCGGTGAGGAGACGCACGACCTGATGCACTTCGCGTCCCGGGGCGTGACGCTGGAGACGTGGTTCACCCCGGTCAAGAACGCTGCGGGTGAGGTGACCGAGGTGGTGGGCGTGTCGCTGGGAGTTCACCACGTCCTGCCCGTCCACGCCGCCCAGCGGAGACCGCCCTGCTGATTTACGACACTGCCCGCAGCATTGGCAGCCGTCCCGGCGGCGTTGGTCGCCACGCCCGCCACGTTGCCCAGCAGGTTGCTCGCGGTCCCCAGCAGCCGGGCGGCGCTGTTCAGGGCGAATAGGCTGGTCAGCAGCACGAGCAGGCCGCCCGTCACGAGTCCGGTGAGGGAAGCGTCGTCATGGGTCATGATAGCGATGCCGTCGTCGTTACGGGTGACGGGGGCGCTGGCCCGCACGGTGGTCAGACCCGCGACGTAGGCGCCCACCAGCGCGGCGAGGGCCGTCCAGATGCCCGCGGCGACGCCGGTGCCCAGGGCGATGATCGTCAGGGTCGAGACCAGGCCCACCAGGCCCGCGAGGACGCCGCCCCAGTGGAGGCGGTGGGAGCGGCGGTCGGCATTCAGGGTCATGGGGTCTTCCTCAAGCAGTTGACAGAAGAGTGTCATGCTGAGCGCAAGCGAGGCAGCTTCAAACACTGTGGAGGAGACCCTCCGCTCCGCTCAGGGTGACCAGTGTTCTGGCAAAAGAAGAGGAAACGTCAGTTCAGGTCGGGTGGACGGTTGGACTGGGGCGGGTGGGCGCGGGGTTCATGAGCTGGCCGCGTGTGCAGCGCGATGCCCAGGCCGAGCAGCAGGCCGGAGAGCAGCGCCAGCCCGGCGGTGAGCAGCACCTCACGCCCGGGATGGAAGAAGCCGGTGGAGCGGTTCGCGCTCGCCACGGCGACGAGCTGGTTGAGGTCGATGAGGTTCTTCGCCAGCAGCCCCACCGCGCCCAGGAGCACGACCACGCCGAAAAACAGCAAGACCCGCTTCAGGTTATTCACAGTCACCTCCTCGGGGGAGACGGAGGAAAGCCGTCGGGCTCCCTCAGGCGGGCAGGGCGCTCTCCTCCTGCCGCCGGTCGTCGAGGGCGGGGGAGCCGAAGCGCGCCCGCAGTCGGACGCTGGCCGTACCCAACAGGGCCGTATACCGCGCCCAGACGCCTGCCCAGGACCGTAGGGGCGCTCCCACCGCGTGGAAGCGGGCCCAGACTGACCCAAAGGCCGCGCGGCACAAAGAAGGGGAGATATCCGTTCCACACCGGCAGGCTGAGCAGGGTGGAGCCCATCCTCACCCGCCGCTGCTCTGGGTCCGCCCCTCCACCTCGTCCTGGCTGATGACGTGCTGCTCGGTGTCTTCCTCGAACAGTTCCTTCTTGGCGCGCGCCGTCACGTCCGGGCTCTTCTGCTGCTGCGCCTCCTTGGCCTGGTGGCTGTGCCGCTGGAAGAACACCAGCGCCGCCACCACCACCGCCAGCGCCGCGCCGAACTGCAAGGTCTCCAGCGGGTCCTCCCAGCGGACGAAGTGCTCCAGAAAGGTCACGCCCAGGATGACGATGACCACGCTGACGATCTTGTCCTCGAGGTCGTTGAGGGTCTCGATGCCCAGGCTGACGGTGAGGTTGAGGGGCGCGATGAAGAGGCTGTAGAGCCCGACGCCGATGATGTAGAACACGACCGCCTTGAGCATGGTGCTGACGATCTCCAGAAAGACGAGGGTGAGGTTGGCGGCGTTGAACTGCAAGTCGGCGACGGCGGCGGCGGCGTTGACGATGCCGGTGAGGGCCTGGATGACGCCGATCAGGAAGAGGGCGGCGGCGACGAGCAGTACGGAGATCACGGCCAGCAGCACGATGAAGCGCGACTGCCCGATGAAGCGGCTGAAGGGGGTGGGAGGACGGCCCCCCTGGTCGGGGGTCTCGGAACGGCGTGAGGTCATGGGACTCCTTGCGGAAAGAGGGAGGCGGGGTGGGGTGCAGGGCGGCCCGGGCGCGGCGGCGTGCGCCGCACGGACCCTACCCGGCCGGGGCGCCGCGAGACTGTCCGCGACCACCCGCAGGGGCTCTCGCCGCCGGGAACCGCGTCCCCCGGCGTGGCGTCGCGCATGAACAGGACAACGCTGGTGGGGTGGCCCTCCCGCCGTGCGGTGGACCTGCTCTCCCGGCAGCAGGGTGCACGCCGGGACGCACGGGCCCGGTCAGCGTGCCGACGCTGGGGTGGCCGCTGACGTGAAGGTCGGGGAGCGTCCGGCGTGTGGGTGCGGGGGGGAGCCGCGCCGCCGGGGGAGGGCCCGCCCGGGGACGGCCGGCCTGTGCGGAGGGCGGGGGTGGCGGTGGGGTGCATGGGCGGGCCTCCTGGGCGGGGAAACGGCAAAGGAGGAGCCCGCTAGCAGACTCCTCCAGTTCGGCGTATGGTCGCCGGGACCCGTCAGATCGACGCTGTTCCGAGGGCAGTGTACACGAGAAGGGCGCGGTGGGACGGTTCCACGGGCCGCGTCCGGCGGGCCCTGCCGCCCTCTCTGCACACGACCTTCGAGGAGCGCGCGAGAAACGTTGAAGGTCGCCTCCTAACCTCTGGGCAGCGGGGAAGCCGGACCGGCCCCCCGAGAGACGACCGGAGGCAAAGACCATGAACAAGCTCGTCAAGACCGCCCTGATCCCCACCGCCTTCGCCCTGACGCTGACCGGCGTGCTCGGCACCGCCCTCGCCCAGACCACCCCGCCCCGCCCCAACGTCCTCTTTCTGGCCGACACCGGCCGTCCGGGCGCGGTCGACGTGTACGTGGACGGCGCGCAGGTCAAGGCGGGAGTGCAGGCGACGGGCCGTCCCAGCCCCCTGTTCCTGACCCCCGGCGCGCACGAGATCACCGTGAAGACCAGCCTGAGCGGCGAGGTGCTCGCCACGGCCACCCTGAACGTGGCGCCCAACAGCCTCAACGCGGTGAGCCTCCAGAACAGCTCGAACGTGCCGGGTGTCCACGCGACGGACTACACCCTCGCCCTCGCCAGCGGCGGCACCGCCGTGAGGAATCTGGTGCAGAGCGATTGACACGCGTTCCCGCCGTCCCTGCTCCCCCCGTCTCCCGAAATGGAGGCGGGGGTTTTCCTGGGCGGCGGTGGGCGGGCGGCGCGAGCACCGGCCGGAGGTCCGCGGTTCCAGACCGCCTGGAACGGGAAGGGGAGCCCCCCGGCCCAAACTTGACTAAATCGGTCGGATTATGGAGTATGTCCGGCATGAAGGCCTTCCTGCTCTCCCTCGTCACCCTGTCGCTCGCCGCCGCCTCGGCGCAGCCCCTCACCCTCCGGCACGACGAGGGGACGGGCACCGTGCAGGTGACGCGCGATCCCAAACGCCTCGTCGTGCTCGACGAGCAGGCGCTCGATTTCATCTATGCCCTGGGGCTGGGTGACCGCGTGGTGGGGCTGGGCAGCGCGGTCATAGGGTCTGCCGGGCTCACGGCGGGCGGATACCTGAGACCCGAGGTCCTGAAGACCGGCTACCTGGCGCGCGGCAGGCTGAACAACCCCCGCTTCGTGGGGACCTGGACGGCGCCCAACCTGGAGACCATCCTGTCGCTGAAGCCCGACCTGATCGTGCGCTCGACCTGGGAGGGCAACCAGCACTACGCCAACCTCAACAAGATCGCCCCGACCGTCGGCTACCGCGAGGACGCCTCCGGCTTCTGGCAGGGGAGCCTGCGCGACCTCGCCCGCGTCTTCGGGCGGCAGGTGCAGGCTGAGCGGGTGATCAAGCAGGTCTCGGACGTGAACCGCGCCAACGCCCGCAAGCTGGCGGCGGCGGGCGTCTTCCGGAAATACCCCAAGGTCGTGGTGATCTCGCCCTTCACGGGGGGCAGCACGTGGCTGTACAACGAGGTCCGCCTCATCGACGACCTGCGCGCCCTGGGGTTCAGGGACGGCCTCAAGGCCCCCTCCACCACCCTGGGTGTCGGCGTCCAGATCAGCGACGAGGCGCTGCTGGGGCTCGACAAGCAGACGCTGGTGGTCATCATGCCGCCCGCCGGGCAGTACAACGGCGGCGAAGCCTTCCTGAAGTCGGCGGTCGGGCAGCGGCTCAGGGGCCAGAGCGTGATCTACAACCTGGAGGCGAGCAGCCCGTGGTCGGGTCCCCTGGTCTCCATGCGCAACAGCAACGACGTGACCCGGCTGATTCTGGAGGCGGTGAAGTGAGGAGGCTGGGGCTCGCCGCCCTCGCGGCCGTGCTGGGGCCCAGCGGCCCCGCCCTCGCCCAGACGCCCTCCTGTGCCGGGAAGCTCGTCTCCCACGCGCTCGGGCAGACCTGCGTCAGGGGCGTGCCCAGGCGTGTGGTGACGCTGGAGTGGACGTACACCGAAAACGTCCTCGCGCTCGGGGTGCAGCCCGTCGGCGCGGCGGACACCGGCGGGTATAGGGAGTGGGTCAGGATTCCCGCGCCCCTGTCCGCGGGCGTGCCCGACGTGGGCACCCGGCAGCAGCCCAGCCTGGAGCGGATTCGCGCGCTGAGGCCCGACCTGATCCTCACCTCCAAGCTGCGCGCGACCCAGAACTACGCCCAGCTCGCGGCCATCGCGCCCACCCTCGCTTTCGACACTTACGCGCCGGGCTCCCCGTACGGCGAGATGCGCGCCACCTTCACGATCATCGGGGACGTTCTCGGGCGCCCGAACACGGCGCGGCAGGTGCTCGGCAACCTCGACGCCCGCCTCGCCCGGGTGCGGGGGGACCTGCGGGCCGCCGGGAGGGCGGGGGAGACCTTTGTCTTCGCCCAGGCCTTCACGGCCCGGGGCGGCACGCCGACCATGCGCCTCTTCACGAACAACAGCCTGGTGAGCGAGGTGCTGGAGAAAGTCGGTCTGGTCAACGCCTGGAACGCACCCGCGCAGGGCTACGGCTTTTCCGAACTCGGGCTGGAGGGGCTGGCCGCGCTGAGGCCGAGGAACTTCCTCTACGTGATTCAGCAAGAAGACAACGTGTTCGCCGCGCCCGCCACCGCGCCTCTGTGGCAGGGCCTCCCCTTCGTGCGGGAGGGGCGGGCCTACGCGCTCGACGAACGCACCTGGACCTTCGGCGGGCCGCTCTCGGCGCTCGAACTGGCGAGCGGGGTCCGCCAGAGGATGCTGGGCCGCCCCACGCCGTGAGGACGCCCCACGCCCGCCTCCCCCTGTGCGCCGACGCCTCCCGCGCCGCCGGGGAAGACCCCATCGGCACCGCCCCCCACTGGCAGGAGGTGACGGTCCTCGAACTGGACGTGCCCGTGTGGGCGGCCCTGCGCAATGTGGAGGCGTGGACCGCCGAGCAGCGCGGCCTGTTCGAGGCGCTGCGCGGCAAGGTCGAGGCGAGCGGCGCGGGCTTCGGCCTGCTGATGGCGGCGCCGGAACGTCCGGGGCAACCGTTGCGCGTCAGACACTACGTCCGGGGGGCGGGCGGCTTCACCCGCCGCGACTACGTGTCCGGCCTTCCCCAGACCGAGTGGGCGCGCGGCCTGAGCGCCACCCTCCTGCACCCCGAACGGCTCCGGGGGGGCGAGTGGGCCGAGGTGCCCGCCCCGACTGGCCCCGACCATCACGTCTGCACCCACGGAACGGTGGACGCCGCCTGCGGGAAGTACGGCGTGCCTGTCCACCACGCCCTGCGCGGGGAGGGGCAGCGCGCGTGGCGAACCGGGCACTTCGGGGGCCACCGCTTCGCCGCGACCGCCGTGGAGTTGCCGTCCGGGCTGCTGTGGGCGCACCTGACGCCGGAACTGGCGGTCCGGGTCGCGCGGCGGGAGGTTCACCCGGCGCAGGTGCGGGGGCATCTGCGCGGCTTCGCGGGCCTGCCCGCCCCCGCGCAGGTGCTCGACCGGGAACTCCTCGCGCGGCACGGCTGGGACTGGCTCAGCGCCGAGCGCGCGGCCCGGGTGGAGCCTGGGGGGGAGGGGGCCGTCCGGGTCACCCTGTCCTTTGTCTGGAAGGGCGCACGGGGGAGTGCCAGCGCCCTGATCCGGGAGGCCGAACCGCTGCGTCTGCCGGGGTCCAGCCACAAGGCCGATCTGGGCGCGGTGCGGCAGTACGCCGTTCCCGACGTGTGGGTCGCCGACGGAGAGCCGAGCCCCGCTTGAGACGCCCCCTGATCTTCGTCCTCGCCGCCGCGCTCCTGATCCTGGCCCTCCTCGCCTCGCTGGCCCTGGGCGCGAGCGACATCCACCCGGGCCGGGTCGCCCGCCTCCTGTTCGCGCCCGACGACGGCACGGACAGCCTCGTGATCCACACCCTGCGGCTGCCGCGCACCGTCGTCGCCGCGCTCGCCGGGGCGGGGCTCGGCGTGTCGGGCCTGCTCCTCCAGGGGGTGACGCGCAATCCGCTCGCCGACCCCGGCATCCTGGGGGTGGAGGCGGGCGGGGCGCTCGCCATCCTGGTGATGGTGGTGTTCTTTCCGGGGGCTCCCGCCGGGCTGTTCGTGCCCGCCGCCTTCCTGGGCGGGGCCCTGGCGGCGGCGCTCGCGTACGGGGTGGCGCGGCGGGTGGGCGTCACGCCGCTGCGGCTCGCGCTCGCGGGGGTGGCCGTCGCCAGCCTCGCCGGGGCGGTCACCCGTGGCCTGCAACTGCTGTTCGAGGAGCGGGCCCGGGGAGCGCTGTTCGCCCTCTCCGGCTCGGTGGCGGGCCGGACGTGGGAGCAGGTCGCGCAGGTCGCCCCCTGGCTGGGGCTGGGGCTGGGGCTCTCGCTCCTCCTCACCCCGCGGGTGAACGTGCTCGCCCTCGGGGAGGACGTGGCCCGGAGCCTGGGCGCGCGCACCGAGCGCGACTCGGCCCTTGTGACGGTCCTCGGGGTGCTCCTCGCGGCGGCGTCGGTCAGCGTGGTCGGGCCGGTGGGCTTCGTCGGGCTGATCGTTCCCCACGCGGCCCGCGCCCTGATGGGACCGGACCACCGCCTCAGCCTGCCCCTCGCGGCCCTGCTGGGGGCGGCCTTCCTGACCCTGGCCGACGTCGTGGCCCGCCTGATCGACCGCCCCGCCGAGACGCCCGTCGGCATCCTCGCCGCCGCCGCCGGGGCCCCCTTCTTCGTCCTGCTCGCGCGGCGGATCGGCCGCCGGTAACCCAAGGAGAATTCCCCCATGCGAACAAAGCCGCTGCTCCTCACTGCCCTCACCCTCGGCACCGCGGCCGCCGCCGCTGTCACCGTCAACCACGAGCGGGGGACGCTGAGCCTCGACCGCCCTGCCGGCCGGGTCGTCGCGCTCGAATACTCGTTCGTGGACACCCTGCTCGCGCTCGGCGTGAGGCCCGTCGGCGCGGCGCTGGGCACCGGGGGCGGGGACCGCGGGACGCCGCCCTACCTGCGGGGCCGCGTGGGGGGCGTCACCGTCACGGGCAGCCGCGCCCAGCCCAGCTTCGAGACGATGGCCGCCGCCCGCCCCGACCTGATCCTCGCCGACGCCTTCGTCCACGGCAGCGTGTACCCGCAACTTTCCAGGCTCGCGCCCACCGCCGCCTTCCAGAGCCGCCGGGGCAGCCTCGACGACCTGAACGCCCAGACCCTCGCCATCGGTCGCCTCGTCGGGCGCGAGGCGGCGGCGCGGCAGCTCCTCGCGGACCAGAAAAGCCTCCTGGCGAAGGCGAAAGTGCTCGCCCGCAAGGGTGCGCCCCCCTTCGTCGCGGCGGTCGCCACGCCCGGCAGCCTGACCGTCCACACGAGCGGGAGCTTCGGGGGCAGCTTTCTGGAGGACCTGGGGCGCAAGAACCAAGTCGCCGTGCAGGGCGGGCAGACCCAGTACGAGATTTCGCTGGAGGGCCTCGTCGCCCTGAACCCGCAGACCCTCGTGCTGTTCACCGCGCCGGACGAGCAGCCCATCACCGAGACGTGGAGGACGAGCCCCCTGTGGCAAAAGCTCCCGGCGGTGCAGCGGGGCCGGGTCTACGGGTTCGACCGCGACAACTGGACCCGCGGGCGCGGCCCCATCGCCCTGAAGCGGATGGTGGCCGAGACGATCCAGAGCCGCCTCCTTCAGGACGCCGCGCCGCCCACGGAGTTCCGGTCCCGGTGACCGCCAGCCCCTACACCGCGCGCCGGGCCCTCCTCGTCGGCCTGCTCCTCGCGGGGCTGACCGGGCTCGCCTCGGTCCTGGCCCTGGGGTTCGGCGCGGTCCGGACGCCCGCCGCCGACGTGCTGCGGGTGCTGGCGGGCGGGGGAGACGACCTGACCCGGCAACTCGTCCTGGGGCTGCGGGTGCCGCGCGTGCTCGTCTCCCTGCTGTGCGGGGCGATGTTCGCGGCGTCGGGGGCGATCATGCAGGGGGTGATCCGCAACCCGCTCGCCTCGCCGGACCTGATCGGGGTGGGCGCGGGGGCGGGGCTGGCGGTCACGCTGTTCCTGCTCGCGTGGCCGGGGGCCCCGGTCGGCGGGCTGCCCTGGGCCGCGCTCGCGGGCGCGTGGGCGGGCTTCGGGCTGGTGCTCCTCCTCGCGCGGGAGTGGCGGGGGGCGGGGCTGAACAACCTCCACCCCGTGCGGCTCGCGCTCGTCGGCGTGGCAGTGGCGGCGGCACTAGGGGCGTGGCAGCAACTCGTCCTCGTGCGCGCCCCGGACGGGCTGGGCACCGCCCTCTCGTTCCTGACGGGCACGGTGTACGGGGCGGACACCGAGCGGGTGGCGCGGGTGCTGCCCTGGGCGCTGGTGCTGCTGCCCGCCGCCCTGCTGCTCTCGCGGACGCTCGACGTGCTCAACCTCGGGGAAGACCTCGCCACCAGCCTCGGCACGCGGGTCAGCGCCGCGCGGCTGCTGTGCCTGGGGGTGGGGGTCGCGCTCGCCGGGGCCGCCGTGACGGGGGCGGGCATCCTGGGCTTCGTGGGATTGCTCGCGCCCCACCTCGCGCGGCTGCTCGTGGGGGGGCGGCACGGGCGGCTGGTGCCCGTCTCCGTGCTCGTCGGCGCCCTGCTCGTGCTCGCCGCCGATACCCTGGGGCGCACCCTGCTGCCTCCGGTCGAGGTCCCGGCGGGCATCTTCACGACGCTCGTGGGGGCGCCATACTTCCTCTATCTGCTGAGGCGCAGCGCATGACCCACACTCCCGTCACCGAGGCTTCCGACCCCGCCCCCCTGACCACCAGCAACCTCAAGCTCGCCTACGGGCAGACGGTGATCGTCCCGGGGCTCGACCTGCACGTGGCGGGCGGAAAGATCACGAGCATCATCGGGCCGAACGGCTGCGGCAAGAGCACCCTGCTGCGCGCGCTGGCCCGCCTGCTGCCCGCCGGGGGCGGCTCCATCAGCCTCTACGGCCAGGCGCTCCACGCCCTGCCCTCCCGCGAGGTCGCGCGGCGGCTGGCGATCTTGCCCCAGGGCCCGGCGGCCCCCGAGGGCCTGAGCGTGGAAGACCTCGTGTGGTTCGGGCGCCACCCCCACCAGGGCCGCTTTCCCGTGCGGCGGGAGGAAGACCGCGAGGCGGTGGCGTGGGCGCTCGCCCAGACGGGCATGACGGTCTTCGCGGGGCGCCCGCTGGAGGCCCTGTCCGGCGGGCAGCGCCAGCGCGCCTGGATCGCCATGAGTCTCGCCCAGCAGACCGACATCCTGCTTCTCGACGAGCCGACGACCTACCTCGACCTCTCGCACCAGCTCGAGGTGCTGCACCTCGCCGGGCGGCTCAACCGCGAGCAGGGCAAGACCGTCGTGATGGTCCTGCACGACCTCAACCAGGCCGTGCGCTACAGCGACGAACTCGTCGCCATGCGGGGCGGGCAGGTGTACGCCCAGGGCCACCCCGAGGAACTGATGACCGCTGAACTCCTGCGCGACGTGTTCGGCCTGAAGGCCCACATCCTCGCCGACCCCGACACCGGCAGGCCCCACGTGATCCCCTACGCGCTGACCCGCTGACGGCCGCTCCCGCCCCCCGTGCCTGGGCGAGTGCCCGGAAGGCGCCAGGCAGGGGAGAGGGTGCAGATGGCCTCTCCTGTCCGACCCTCGCATGGCCCAGGGTCCCCCGGTGACCGGCCAGAATCGGCGCGGCGGTGCCGGAAGTGGCCCACCCTGTCCGGCGCCCCGGAGCCCACCACCTCGTGCCGGAAGCCGCTTCTCCCCGCCTCCTCTTCGGCGGCCAGGGAGGGCGCCCAGCTTCAGGCACGGGCGGCCCGGGTGCGCCGCGCTTCCCTCGCCCTCCGTCCCGACTCCCCGACCCGGGCGGAGTCGAGCGCGGCGGGGGAGAGTGCCGGAGGACGCGAGGCGGACGTATCACCTCCCACTGCGGGGTTGACCCTCGGGCCTCCGGCACCCGGCGCCGCTTGTCTAGGCCCGTCGGCGTGGTGGGGGGCGGCCGGGCTTATCGTCTGCTCACGACAAAATTGGTCAGACCATCGTACCTCCAGAGAAGTGCGGCCAGGAGGATCCGTGATTCAGCCCCTACGCAAACCCAAGCTCTCGGAAACGGTCGCCGACGAACTTCTGGTGCTGATCCGCACCGGCACCTATCCGGCGGGGAGCCGCCTTCCCCCCGAACGGGAACTCAGCAGCCGCTTCAACATCTCGCGGGCCAGCCTGCGCGACGCGTTCAGGCACCTCGAACTGCTCGGGCACGTTGAGATTCGGCAGGGGGACGGCACCTACGTCCGCACGCCCGACGGGGAGACGCTCAGCCTGCCCTTTCGCGGGCTGCTCACCGGACGTCCCCAGGCGGCCCTCGACCTCCTCGAATTTCGCCGGATGCTCGAACCCGAGGTGGCCGCCCTCGCCGCCGTGCGGGTGAGGCCCGAGCACGCCGACGCCTTCGGCGAGTCGCTGGCGCGGCAGCGGGAGGCGCTGGGCCGGGGCGAACGGCTCTCCCGCGAAGACCTCGCCTTTCACGGGCTCATCTCGCGGACCGCCGGGAATCTGGTCACCCTTCAGGTGCTGGGCACCCTCCGCTCGCTGCTCAGTGAGCTGCGGACCTCCGCCCTGCCCGGCCACCTGCCCGACCTCACCCTCGCCCAGCACGAGCGCATTGCCCGGGCGATCCTGGCGGGTGACCCCGCGGGGGCCCGGGCCGCCATGCTCGATCACCTGAACGCCGTCGTCGAAACGTCCTCGTTGCCCGGGTCGGCCAGTCCCGCTCCAGGGAGCCCCGCCCCGACCCACCCTTCACCCAGGCCGGACTGAGATCCCGCCAGGAGGTTTTCCATGCGTCCAGCCCCCCGCACCCTGGCCCTCTTCACCCTCCTCGCGCTCGGCACAGCAGGGGCGCAGACGGTCACCGTCGGCCTCGACGCCGATCCGCCGCGCCTCGACCCGGCGCTGTCCTCGGCCTTCGTGGACCGGCAGGTGCTCAACCAGATCTTCGACAAGCTCGTGGACCTCGACCAGAACCTCAAGATCGTCCCGGCCATCGCGCGGTCGTGGAAGGTCACGAACGGCGGCCTGACGTACACCTTCACCCTGCGCCCCGGCGTGAAGTTCCACGACGGCACGCCGCTCGACGCCAGCGCCGTCAAGTACTCGCTGGAGCGCAACATGACCGTGGAGGGCAGCGCCCGCAAGAACGAGCTGTCGAGCGTGAAGGAAGTGAAGGTGGTCAATCCGCAGACCGTCCAGGTCACGCTCAAGCAGCCGTACGGCCCCTTCCTCGCCACCCTGACCGACCGCGCGGGCATGATCGTCTCGCCCACGGCGGCGCAGAAGGCGGGGGCGGACTTCCAGAACAACCCGGTGGGGAGCGGCCCCTTCCAGTTCGTGAGCCGCAAGCGCCAGGACAACGTGACGCTTCAGGCGAACAAGGGGTATTGGGACGGGGCACCGAAGATCGACAAACTGGTGTTCCGGCCCTTCCCGGACGGGGACGTGCGGCTGGCGAACCTGCTCTCGGGCGCCGTGCAGGTCATCACGCCCATCGACCCCAAGGACATCTCCAAGCTGGAGCAGAACCAGAAGTTCGAGGTGCTGAATTACCCGGGCCTGGGCTTCCAGGGCATCTGGTTCAACGTGACGCGCGCGCCCTTCAACAACAAGGCGAACCGGCAGGCGGTGGCCGCTACCATCGACCGGGACGCGGTGGCGAAGGTCGTCTTTTACAACACGGTCAAGCCCGCGGCGGGCCCCTTCGCGCCCGGCACGCCCGTCTACAACAAAAACACCCGCATTCCCGCGCCGGACCTGAACGCCGCCCGGCAGCGGCTGGCGGGCAGGCCCCTGACCTTTACGCTGCTCACCACCCCCGGCACCGTGACCACCCAGCTCGCGCAGCTCTATCAGGCGATGTTCGCGCAGGCGGGCATCAACGCCAAGATCCAGCAGGTGGAGTTCGGCACTCTGCTCGACCGCGCCGACAAGCAGGACTACGACGCGCTGATCCTGGGCTGGAGCGGGCGGCCCGACCCGGACGGCAACATCTACGACTTCTTCGTGACGGACGGCTCGAACAACCAGGCGGGCTACAGCAACAAGACGGTGGACGGCCTGCTCGCCAAGGCGCGGGCGCAGAACTCCCTGAACGCCCGCAGCGCCACCTACAACGTGGCCCTCAACCAGATCGTCAGCGACGTGCCCTACGTGTGGGTCTACCACCCCAACAACCTCGTGGGCATGGTGAAGGGGATGAGCGGCCTGAAGCCCATCCCGGACGGGATCGTCCGCTTCAAGGACGCCGACTTGAAGTAACCCCTCCTTCCCCGGGCGCCCCCCCCGGGGAGACGCTCAGGAGGCCCCCGTGATCCAGTTCGCCATCAGGCGCCTTCTCTCCGCGCTTCCCACCCTGCTCGTCGTGACGGTGCTGGTCTTCGGCATGGTCCAGCTCCTGCCCGGCGACCCGGCCCGGCTATTGCTGGGCGAGGAGGCCACGCCTGCCGCCGTGGCGGAGCTGCGCCGCTCGCTGGGGCTCGACCGCCCGGTTCCCGAGCAGTATTTCCGCTGGCTGGGTGACGTGGCCCGGCTCGACCTCGGCGCCAGCGTGAAGGACAACACGTCGGTGGGAGGGCTGATCGCCGACAAGCTGCCCACCACCCTGCAACTCGCCGTCTTCGCCATGCTGATCTCGCTCCTGATCGCCCTGCCCGCCGGGATTCTCGGCGCCATGCGGCAGAACTCGTGGGTGGACCGGCTCCTCACCCTGCTGGCGCTGTCCGGGATCAGCCTGCCGAGCTTCTTCCTGGGCATCTTGCTGATCTACCTCTTCAGCATCCGGCTCGCCTGGATTCCGGCGAGCGGGTACGTGCCCTTTTTAGAAGACCCCGGCAGGAACCTGCTGCTGCTGCTGCTTCCCGCCGTGACGCTGGGCGTGCCGACGGCGGCGGTCCTGACCCGCTACCTGCGGTCGAGCATGCTGGAGGTCATGACGCAGGACTACGTGCGGACCGCCCACGCCAAGGGGGTCACGGGGGGCCGCGTGATGTTCAAGCACGGGCTGCGCAACGCCCTGATTCCCGTGATCACGGCGTTCGGCCTGCAACTCGGCGGGCTGCTGGGCGGGGCCGTGATCACCGAGCAGATCTTCAGCGTGCCGGGCTTCGGGCGCCTGCTCGTGGACGCGGTGTTCACCCGCGACCTGCCCGTCATCCAGGGGGTGGTGCTCGTGTCCGCCGTGGCCGTGTTTCTGGTGAGCTTCCTCGTCGATCTGGCGTACGCGGCGGTCGATCCGCGCATCCGGTACCACTGATGCAGCAGACCGTGCCTGCCCCCACCCCCGCCCGCCGCTTCCGACTGGGCAAGCCCGTCCGGCGCTTCCTGAAAAACCGGCTGGCGGTGATCGGCGCCGCGTTGCTGGCCCTGTTCATCCTGCTCGCCGTGCTCGCCCCCTGGATCAGCCCCTACGACCCCACGCAGGTGTTTTTCACGGACCTGCGCGCGGCCCCCAGCCCCGCGCACCTCTTCGGGACCGACGAGCTGGGGCGCGACATCCTCAGCCGGGTGCTGTCCGGGGCGCGGGTGTCGCTCAGCGCGGGTGTGCTGAGCGTCGCCGGGGCGCTCGTCGTCGGGACGCTGCTGGGCCTCGTGTCCGGGTACGCGCGGGGCTGGCTCGACGAGGTGATCATGCGCCTGGTGGACGCCATGCTCGCCCTGCCTTTTTTGGTGCTCGCCATCGCGCTCGCGGCCATCCTGGGGCCCAGCCTCCAGAACACCATGATCGCCATCGCCATCGTCACCGCCCCCGCCTTCGCGCGGATCACCCGGGGCGAGGTGCTCGCCCAGCGCGAGCGCGAGTACGTGCAGGCGGCCCACGCCCTGGGGGCCAGCGGCGGGCGGCTGGTCTTCCGGCACCTGCTGCCCAACATCAGCGGCGCGCTGATCGTGCAGACCTCGCTCGCCATCGCCAACGCCGTGCTCGCCGAGTCCAGCCTGTCGTTCCTCGGGCTGGGGGTGCAGCCGCCCGCGCCGTCGTGGGGCTCGATGCTCAACGCCGGGCGCGGCTTTCTCGCCGAGGCGCCCTGGATGGTGGTCTTTCCCGGGCTCGCCATCTTCCTGACCGTGCTGGCCTTCAACCTCGTCGGGGACGGCCTGCGCGAGGCCACCGACCCCCGCAGCCGCTGACCTCCCCAGGAAGGAACCTGCCTATCCCATGACCTCCCCCCAGTCCGTCTCCCACCGTGAACCCGTGTACGCGCGGGGCGGTATGGTCGCCACCTCGCAGCCGCTCGCCACCCAGGCCGGGCTTTTCGTCCTGCGCGAGGGAGGCAACGCCGTGGACGCGGCCATCGCCACCGCCGCCGCCCTGACCGTCGTGGAACCGACCAGCAACGGCATCGGCGGGGACGCCTTCGCCCTCGTCTGGATGGAGGGGAAGCTGCACGGCCTCAACGGCTCGGGCCGCGCGCCCCGGGCGCTCACCCGGGACGCCCTGCCGAACGGGGAGCTGCCCACGCACGGCTGGCTTCCCGTCACCGTGCCGGGGGCGCCGCGCGCCTGGGCGGACCTCCACGCCCGTTTCGGGCGGCTTCCGTTTGACCGCCTGCTCGCGCCCGCCACCGAGTACGCCCGGCGGGGCTACCCGCTGTCGCCGGTGCTGGCGAGCAACTGGCAGCGCGGCATCCGCGCCTACCAGGCCCGCCGGGTGCCCGAGTTCCGGGCGTGGTTCGACACCTTCGCCCCGGACGGCTTCCACCCCGTTCCGGGGGCCGTGTGGGCGTCGGAGGGGCACGCCCGCACCCTGGAACGGATCGCGCAGACGAACGCGGCGGCCTTTTACGAGGGGGACCTCGCCGGGGCCGTGGACGCCCACGCCCGCGCGACCGGCGGCCTGCTGCGGGGGGAAGACCTCGCCGCGCACCAGTCGGAGTGGGTCACGCCCATCCACGCCCGCTACGGCGACCACCTCGTCCACGAGATTCCGCCCAACGGCCAGGGCATCGCCGCCCTGATCGCCCTGGGTATTCTGGACGGCCTGCCGCTGCCGGACTGGCGGGACAGCGCGGAGGGCCTGCACCTCCAGATCGAGGCGATGAAACTCGCCTTTGCGGACGCGCACGCCTTCGTGGCCGACCCGCAGCACGCCCGGGTCCCCGTCGCCGAGCTGCTCGACCCGGCCTACCACGCCCGGCGCCGCGCCCTGATCACCGGGGAGGCGCGGCCCCCCGGGGCGGGCGACCCGAACGCGCACGGCACCGTGTACCTCTGCACCGCCGACGGGGAGGGCGGCATGGTGAGCTTGATCCAGAGCAACTACATGGGCTTCGGCAGCGGCGTGGTCGTGCCCGGCACCGGGGTCGCCCTGCAAAACCGCGGGCACAACTTCAGCCTCGACCCCGCCCACCCCAACGCGCTGGCCCCCGGCAAGCGGCCCTACCACACCATCATCCCCGGCTTCCTGAGCCGCGCGGACGGCACCCCGGTCGGCCCCTTCGGCGTGATGGGAGGCTTCATGCAGCCGCAGGGACACCTTCAGGTCGTCGTGAACACCGTCCGGTACGGCATGAACCCCCAGCAGGCCCTCGACGCGCCCCGCTGGCAGTGGACGGGCGGCAAGGCGGTGGAGGTCGAGCCCGCCCTCGGCGCGGACCTCGCCCGCGCGTTGGCCGCCCGCGGGCACGACGTGCGGGTCCAGCTTGAGCCGGGGTCCTTCGGGCGCGGGCAGATCATCTGGCGGGACGGGCAGGGCGTGCTCTGCGGGGGCAGCGAGAGCCGCGCGGACGGGCAGGTGGCGGGCTTCTGATATTCCTGCGCTGACCGGCGGGCCCCGGTCCTCAGCCTTGGGGGCGGTGGCCCAGCGTCCAGGCCACCGCGTCGGCGGCGTCGCGCAGGCGGCGGGTCAGCCCCTCCCGGTCCCTCAGCCGGGCGGTGGGAAAGCTCACCCCCAGCGCCGCGAGCACCTTCCCCTCCGCCCCGACCAGGGGCACGGCCAGCCCACCCGTGCCGAGGGCCCACTCGCCCTGCGTGACGGCGAGCCCGGCCCCGCGGATGCCCGCGGCCTCGGCGGCCCAGGGGGTCTTCAGGGTCAGCGGCGTGAAGCGGGGGGCGTCCTGCGGCAGGTCCAGACCGTGCAGGGCGTACAGCAGCTTGCCGCTGGCACTGGCGTGGGCGGGCAGCTCGAACTGCGTCTCGCCGACCACCGGGGGACCGTCCCGGCCCTGCACCGAGCGCGCGATGCACAACACCCGCGCGCCGCCCTCCCGGTCCCGCTCCAGCACGCTCAGGAAGGCCAGCAGGTGCGTGCCGCGCGCCAGGGCGGTCATCGCGTCGTGGGCGGGCGCGTACCACGGCACGCTGCCGTACAGGGCGCTGGAGAGCTTGAGCAGCCGCCAGCCCAGCCGGTAGCGCCCCCGCCCGACCCGCAGAAGCAGCCCGCTCGCCGTGAGCGTCGTGAGCTGCTCGTGCAGGGTGGAGGTCGGCTCTCCCAGGTGGGCGGCCAGCCCCGAGAGCGTCCACTCCGTATGGTCCGCGTCGAAAGCCTCCAACACGCGCACGGCGCCGTCCACCGTGGAAAGGGTCCGGGGCATGGGCCGAGCCTACCGCCTTTCCGGCATAGTCGGAAAGAGGTGTTGTGGCAGCCGGAGCCGTGCCGGACGATGGGCCCAGTTCAACCCCTCCCCGTCCCGACAAGGAGTGAATGATGCCCCCAGTCCCACCAGCGGCCCCCGTCGTTCGTGCCCCGCGCGGCGCCCAGCGCACCGCCAAGGGCTGGATTCAGGAGGCCGCCAAGCGGATGCTGATGAACAACCTCGACCCCGAGGTCGCCGAACACCCCGAGCATCTGGTCGTGTACGGTGGGCGCGGCAAGGCCGCCCGGAGCTGGGAGGCGTTTTCCAAGATCGTGGAGACGCTCGACCGCCTGGAGAACGACGAGACGCTGCTGATCCAGTCGGGCAAACCCGTCGCCGTCTTGAAGACCCACGAGTGGGCGCCGCGCGTCCTGCTCGCCAACTCCAACCTCGTGCCCCACTGGGCGAACTGGGAGACCTTCGACCGCCTCGACCGGGCGGGCCTGATGATGTACGGCCAGATGACCGCCGGAAGCTGGATCTACATCGGCACCCAGGGCATCGTGCAGGGCACCTACGAGACCTTCGCCAGCGCCGGGAAGAAGCACTTCGGCGGCAGCCTGAAGGGTACCGTCACGGTGACGGCGGGCCTGGGCGGCATGGGCGGCGCGCAGCCCCTCGCGGTGAAGCTGGCGGGCGGGGTGAGCATCACCATCGAGGTCGACCCCACCCGCATCCAGAAGCGTCTGGAGACCCGGTACCTGGACGAGGTGGCGGACGATCTCCCGGACGCCATCGCGCGCGCCGAGCGGTACAGGGCGCAGGGGGAGGCCCGCTCCATCGGCGTGCTCGGCAACGCCGCCGACCTCGTGCCCCGGCTGGTGGAGACCGGCTACACGCCCGACCTGATCACCGACCAGACGAGCGCCCACGACCCGATGTGGGGCTACCTCCCCGTGCTGGCCCCCGACGAGGACGCGGGCAGGCTGCGCGCCGAGCAGCCGGAGGTCTACCGCGAGCGGGCCTACGCGGCGATGGCGGGGCACGTCCGCGCGATCCTCGAACTCCAGAGGCGCGGCACCGTCGCCTTCGACTACGGCAACAACCTGCGGCAGCGGGCCTTCGAGGCGGGGGTGGAGGACGCCTTCGGCTACCCCGGCTTCGTGCCCGCCTTTATCCGCGATTCCTTCTGCGAGGGCCGGGGCCCTTTTCGCTGGGTGGCCCTCTCCGGCGACCCCGAGGACATCCGCGCGACCGACCGGGCGCTGCTGGACCTCTTCCCGCAGGACGAGCGGTTGCAGTCCTGGCTGACCTATGCCGCCGAGCAGATCGCCTTCCAGGGCCTCCCGGCGCGCATCTGCTGGCTGGGCTACCGGGAGCGCGACCGCGCGGCCCTGCTGTTCAACGAGATGGTCGCGGACGGTCGCCTGAAAGCCCCCGTCGTGATCGGCCGCGACCACCTCGACGCGGGGAGCGTCGCCAGCCCCTACCGGGAGACGGAGGCGATGAAGGACGGCTCCGACGCCGTGAGCGACTGGGCGCTGCTCAACTTCGGCGTCGGCATCGCGTCGGGCGCGGCCTGGATGAGCTTTCACCACGGCGGCGGGGTGGGCCTGGGCTTCTCGCAGCACGCGGGGCTGGTGGCGGTGGCGGACGGCACGCCGGAGGCCGCCCTGCGCCTCAGCCGTTGCCTCGTCAACGACCCGGGCATGGGCGTGATTCGCCACGCCGACGCCGGGTACGACCTCGCGCTTGCGACCGCCCGCGAACGCGGCCTCGACCTGCCCAGCCTGGGGGTGACGGGCCGACCATGACGCTCCCCCGGCTCCAGCACCCCGGCATACACGTCGTCGAGGGACAGGCTCACGCCCAGGCCCGGCACGCCGACCTCGCGCAGCCGCCACTCGGCCCCCGCCCGCTGGTCCTCGTAGACGCGCCGCTGGGACTGTTCCACGATCAGGTAGGTCTGGAGGCTGGGCAGCCCCGTATACAGCGCGTACTTGCCCACCCGGTCGTTCGCGGCGGTGCTCGGCGAGAGGACCTCCACCAGCAGGCAGGGGGCCGTCTCGCACAGGGGATGCGGGATGTCGTGACCACAGACGAGCATCACGTCGGGGTAGACGATGGTCGAATTCACGTGCAGGCGCATGTCGGCCAGGTGGATGCGGCACCCTTGACGCCGGGCGTGGGGAGAGAGCGTTCCGGCGACGTTCATGCTGATCAGCGAGTGCGGCTGGCTCACCCCCGCCTGCCCGTGCAGCGGGTACACGAAGCCGCCCACGTACTCGCGCTTGTAGGGACTCGTCTCCTCCGTGCGAAGGTATGCCTCCACGCTCATGGCGTGGAACGCGGGGCCCATCATGGAAACAGGGTACAGGCGGGCGGAAGGAAGCTCGGGCGTCGGAGCAGGAGCACGCCTGTAAACGTAGTGGCCCGTTCCCTCCCTTCAGGTCACCGGAGAACGCCGTGACCGCCCCCGCCCACCTCCCCTACGGCGGCATCACCTCCTTTGCCCGCGCGCCCATCGTGGAACCGGGGGGCGAGTGGCGGGCGGACGTGGGGGTCCTGGGCATTCCCTTTGACCTCGCGCTCGGCTTCCGTCCGGGGGCCCGGTACGCGCCCCGCGCCCTGCGGGAGGCCAGCCTGCGGTACGTCCCGCCCTTCAGCGACCTGTCGGGCCGGACCCGTCTGGGGGGGGTGACGTTCGCCGACGCGGGGGACGTGGTGCTGCCCAGCCTGGAACCCGAACTCGCCCGCGAGCGCATCACGCGGGCGGCCCGGCAGGTCCGGTCCCGCTGCCGCCTTCCCGTCTTTCTGGGTGGGGATCACAGCGTCACCTTCCCGCTGCTGCGGGCTTTCGACGACGTGCCTGAGCTCCACGTCGTCCAGCTCGACGCCCACCTCGACTTCACCGACGAGCGCAACGACACGCGCTACAGCAACTCCAGCCCCTTCCGGCGGGCGGTGGAGGCCCTGCCCGGCCTCGTCCACATCACCACGCTGGGGCTGCGCGGGCTGAGACACGACCCGGAGGGGGTGCGGGTGGCCCGTGGGCGCGGTCACACCCTGATCAGCCTGCCGGAAGTCGCCGCCGATCTGCCCGCCGTCCTGAGTGCGCTCCCGAGCGGGAAGAACGTCTACCTGAGCGTGGATGCGGATGCCCTCGACCCCGCCGTGCTCCCCGGCACCAGCAGCCCCGAGCCGGACGGGCTGACGTACGGGCAGACGCTGGACCTGATCCGCGCGGCGGTGGAGCGCAACACGCCCGTCGGCCTGGACCTCGTGGAACTCGCGCCGAACCTCGACCCGACCGGGCGCAGCGCCCTGATCGGCGCGCGGCTGGTCATGGAGACCTTGTGCGAGGTGTTCGATGCGCGGGGCTGAACACATGGGGACGCTGTTCACCGGCATCTCGCAACTGGTGACCCCCGCCCCCGGTCCCCAGCGAGGCGCGGCGATGCGCGAGCTGACCGTGCTGGAAGATGCCGCCCTGCTCGTCCGGGACGGGCTGATCGCCTGGGTCGGGCCGAGCCGGGACGCGCCGTCCGCGCCGCAGGGGCACGACCTGGGCGGCGTGGCCGTCGTGCCCGGCCTCATCGACCCGCACACGCACGCGGTCTGGGCCGGGGACCGCCTCGCCGACTTCGAGGCGCGGGTGGAGGGCGTCTCCTACGAGGAGATGCTTGCGCGGGGCGGCGGCATCCGCTCCACCATACGGGCGACGGCGGCAGCGAGCGTCGAGGAGTTGGTCCGTCTCGCCCGGCCCCGGCTGGAGGCCCTGGCGCGTTCCGGCGCGACCACCGTCGAGGTCAAGAGCGGGTACGGGCTAGACTTTGATGCGGAAGTGCGAATGCTTGAGGCGGTACGCGAGCTTCAAGCGGAGTTCGCACTGGTGCCCACGCTGCTAATTCACGTTCCGCCCGTCAGGGGACGCAAGGACTACGTTCAAGGCGTCATCAATTCTCTCATCCCGCGAGCGGCTGAGCAGAAAAATCATTCTCTGTGGTCAGTGCCTCATTCAGGAGGTGAACTGTTTCCGAAGTTCACTCCCCCATTGGCAAAAGCTGTGGACGTGTTCTGTGAGAAGGAGGCGTTCAGCGTCGAGGAGTCGCGCCGCATCCTGATGGCAGCCAGGGAGCACGGCCTGGGCGTGAAGCTGCACGCCGATCAGTTCCACGCGCTCGGCGGGGTGGACCTCGCCTGCGAGCTCGGGGCACTCAGCGTGGATCACCTGGAGGCGAGCGGCCCGGCGCAGATCGCGGCGCTGGCCGACTCGCCCACCGTGGCGACGGTCCTCCCCGGCGTGACGCTCCACCTCGGGCTGCCCGCCGCCCCCGCCCGCGCGCTGATCGACGCCGGGGCCTGCGTGGCCGTCGGCACCGACCTGAACCCGGGCAGCTCGCCCCTCTTCAGCGCCGGGCTCGCGCTGGCCCTGGCCGTGCGGTTGTGTGGCCTCACGCCCGCCGAGGCCCTGACGGCGGGCACGGTCAACGCCGCCGCCGCCCTGGGGCTGCGGGACCGGGGAGCCCTCGCGCCTGGACAGCGGGCCGACTTCCTCGCGCTGCACTCCTCCGACTGGCGCGAGCTCGTCTACACGCTCGGCGCCCCCCCGGTCCGCGACGTGTTCGTGGCCGGGGAGCGCCTTCCCCTCTGAGGTTTCCGTATGATCCTGGACCGCACCCTGACCCTGCCCGACTTCGAGCGCGTCGTGCGCGGCTTCGAGCCGGTGACGCTCGCGCCAGGGGCCCGCGAACGGCTCCGGCGGGCGAGGGCCGTCATCGAGCGCATCGTGGACGGGGAGGAGGCCGTCTACGGCGTGAACACCGGCTTCGGGAAGTTCGCCACCGTCCGCATTCCCCGGGAGGAACTCGCCCACCTCCAGCACAACCTGATCGTCTCCCACGCCATCGGGATGGGGGGGGCGCTGCCCGCCGAGGTCGTGCGCGGCATGATGCTGCTGCGCGCCCAGTCGCTCGCGCTGGGGCACTCGGGGGTGCGCGAGGAGGTGGTGGACCTGCTGCTCGCCCTGCTGAACGCGCGGGCCCACCCGGTCGTCCCCGCCCAGGGCTCGGTGGGCGCGAGCGGCGACCTCGCCCCGCTGGCCCACCTCGCGCTCGCCCTGATCGGCCAGGGTGACCTCGACCACGCGGGCACCGTGCGCCCCGCCGCCGGGGTGCTCGCCGACCTGGGCCTCACGCCGCTCGACCTCCGGGCGAAGGAGGGGTTGGCGCTCATCAACGGCACGCAGCTCATGGGCAGCCTGCTCGCCCTGAGCGCTCTGGACGCCCGCCTGCTCGCGCGCACCGCCCACCTCGCCGCAGCGATGACGGTCGAGGCCATGCGGGGCAGCCACCGGCCCTTCCGGGACGACGTGGTGAGGTTGCGCCCCCACCCCGGCGCGCTGGAGGCGGCCTCGGAGGTGCGGGCCTTCCTGGCGGGGAGCGAGATCGCGCCTTCCCACGCGGGGTGCGCGCGGGTGCAAGACGCGTACAGCCTGCGGGCCGTGCCCCAGGTCCACGGGGCGACCCTCGACGTGATCGCGCACGCCGAGCGGGTCCTCGCCACCGAGTTCGCCTCGGTGACCGACAATCCCCTGATCTTCCCGGAGACGGGCGAGGTGGTCAGCGGCGGCAATTTCCACGGGCAGCCCCTGGCCCTGACCGCCGACGCGCTCACGGTGGCGGTGGCCGAACTCGCCTCCATCTCGGAGCGGCGCTGCGAGCAGCTCCTGAATCCGGCGCTTAGCGGCCTGCCGGGCTTCCTGACGCCGCACGGCGGGCTCAACAGCGGCCTGATGATCGCCCAGTACACCGCCGCCGCGCTCGTCAGCGAGAACAAGGTGCTCTCGCACCCGGCGAGCGTGGACAGCGTCCCCACCAGCGCCAACCAGGAAGACCACGTGTCGATGGGCGCCCACGCCGGGCGCAAGCTGCGTCAGGTGCTGGAGAACACGGCCACGGTCCTCGCCGTGGAGCTGCTGTGTGCCTCGCAGGCCCTCGACTTTCAATCCCTGCGGGCGGGCGCGGGCGTGGACGGCGCGTACCGCTTCATCCGCGGGTTCTCCCGCCCGCTGGAGCACGACCGCTACTACAAGCCCGACCTCGACCGCCTGCTCGCGGAAGTTCGGAGCGGCGCCCTCCTCGCTTCGGGGCAGGCCGCCAGCTCGCCCCGGCCCGAGTCGGGGGCCCGCCCCGAGGAGCTGGGTGCGCCTCCCCCGGAGGAAAGCACGTCCAGGCATTGAGGTCGGCGCCCGCCCGCCACGTCAGGGAATGCCCGGGGCCCCGCGCGACAGGGGCGCAAAAGGCCCCCGAGTGGGTCATGGAGCGGTTCATCGTGGCGTAGCCGAGGCTGAACCCGGCGATCAGGGACGCGCCCGGTGCACCCGGACCGTTGCCCAGGGCCAAGGCGCCCGTGGCCCCGGGTAGGGCGGTGAGGCGGCGGTGATCACGAAGAACACGATTGGCCCGGCGCCGGGGAGTTTTTCCGAAGGCCTGCGCAATGCCCGCCCCTGCACCGCTCGCGGGATGAGGTGGGGGCGGGAGGGACCTGAACGGGGCGGCGCGCGAGGCGCCGAACTCAGTTGCGCCGACCCTGGCCGAGGGTATTCTCAGAGCCCTCTGGAGGGGAGGCCGGGGGCGCCGGGTGGCGGTTTCGGCGGTGGCCCTGGGGTCGGAGGCGGGCCCAACACGCCCTTGTGCCTGTCGGGCAACAGACGTGGTGTGAGCTTGTGAGGACGCGGGGAGACGTCGCGGGAACGGCGTGGGGCAGGTTCTGGCACCCGGGCGAAAGAGGAAAGGTTCACCGCGTCCTGTGTCCCCGCCGTGGAACGTCGTCCCCGCGCCCGGTCGCGTGACGCTCAGGCCGAACCGGGCGCCCGGCGTCCCTCCCGGGGGGCAGCGTGAAAGGCGAGGTACAGCCGGGCCACGAAGGCGGGCTCGGCCAGCTCACCCTCCAGCACCTCCTCGATGCGGCGCAGGCGGTAGCGCAGGGTGTTGACGTGCAGATTCAGGTTCCGGGCCAGCTCGGCCAGCGAGCCCCGGTGCGCGAGGTACTGCCGCAGGGTATCTTCCAGCTTCCCGCCCTCGTCCTCCGCCCGCATGCGCCCCCGCACCTGCTCGGAGAGGGCGTGCAGGGCCGGGCTGTCCAGCAGGGCCTGGAGTGGGTCAAGGCGCTGGAAGGAGACCAGGCCGCGCGGGGTCCGCACTTCGTCTAATGCCTGGAGAGCTTGCCGCAGCGCCGCCCTGACCTCGCCGTATCCGGGCTGCGGGCTGCTCACGCCCAGCCGCAGGTCCTCCTCCGTGGCGTTGAGGAGGGCCGTGTGCAGGCCCCGCGCCTCGCGTTCCGGGTCCTGGCTCGGCCACAGCCACAGGGCCTTGTCGCCCCGCACGGTGGTCAGGCAGCCCAGGTCCCGCCCGTGAAAGTACCCCTCGCCGACCGCGCAGAGCACGTCCAGCCGGTGGATGTGCGCCTCGCGGGCCCGCTCGGCGCGGGGCAGGACCCGGTCCAGACGCAGGGCGGCCAGGACGCAGGGACCGCCCTCCGGGGCGCCGGTCGTGTCCCCGGCGAGCAGCGCCTCGAACTGCCGCTCGCCCACCCGGCGGCGGGCCGCTCCAGCGGCGGCGGATTGCAGGCGGGCCAGCCGCGCGAGTTCGGCGACCAGCCGGAAGAGGGGGTGCCAGCCGGGGTCGGCCTCCAGGTGCAGGCTGCCGACGGGACGGCCCTCGTAGACCAGACGTTGCTCCATCCGAATCTCCCCCGGGGAGCCCCGCTGGGCCACGGTGTCTCCCCAGCTTGAGCGGATGGTCGCCTGCCCGCCCGTCACCGCCGCCAGCCACCCGGCGATGGCCCGTTCCGCCTGGGGCCCGTCCACCGCTGTCCTGACGTCCCCCAGCAACTCGACCACGGCGGGCAGGTGGGGGCGCAATTCCTGGGCCAGCAACCGCGCGTAGACCGGACGCCAGCGGGAGGCGGGGACACAGGCGAGGTGGGCCGCCGCGCCGTCGAAGGTGGGGAGGTCCTCGTCCGGCGTCACGGGTGCGAGACCCAGTTCCTCTCGCAGCGCGTTGAGCTTCACCATTGTCGGACTCTACAAAACAGTTTGTGGTTTCTGTGCATTCCGGTCTTGTGTGCGGAAGGCCGGGTTCGTACCTTACGGGGGCAAGGACAACTCACCCTGGCGGCCGTCAGCCATGCCCAACACTCCCACACGGTTCGCGCATTCTGTTCCCGGAGGTTTTATGACCGTATCCCTGCCCGTCCCCACGCACGAGGCGCTGCGGGAGCGTCTGAGGCAGCGCCCTCTCCAGCACTTCATCGGCGGGGGGTGGGTGGACGCCGCGGGCGGGGAGACGTTCGACGTTCACACGCCCACGGACAATAGCCTCCTGACCCGGGCGGCGAGCGGGGACGCGACCGACGTGGACCGCGCCGCCCAGGCCGCCTGGGACGCTTTCCCGGCCTGGCGGGCGATGAGCGGCAAGGCCCGCCGCAAAATCCTGTACCGCGTCGCGTCGCTGATCGAGGAGCGGGCCGAGGAGATCGCCCTGCTGGAGAGCATGGACACCGGGCAGCCCATCCGCTTCATGAAGTCCGCCGCCGTGCGCGCCGCTGAGAACTTCCGCTTCTTCGCGGACCGGGCGGAGGGGGCCCAAGACGGCCTGAGCCTCCCCGCCGAGGGCTTCCTCAATTACACGCTGCGCCAGCCCGTCGGCCCAGTCGGAATCATCACGCCCTGGAACACGCCCTTCATGCTCTCGACGTGGAAGATCGCCCCGGCCCTCGCCGCCGGATGCACGGTCGTCCACAAGCCCGCCGAGTGGAGCCCGGTTACCGCCACCCTCCTCGCCGAGATCATGCATGAGGCAGGCATTCCCAGCGGCGTGGTCAACCTCGTGCACGGCTTCGGGGAGACGACGGGCAGGGCGCTGACCGAGCACCCACACATCAAGGCCATCGCCTTCATCGGCGAGAGCAGCACGGGCAGCCTGATCCAGAAGCAGTGCGCGGACACCCTCAAGCGCGTCCACCTCGAACTCGGCGGGAAGAACCCGGTCGTGGTGTTCGCCGACGCTGACCTCGACCGCGCCCTCGACGCCGTGGTCTTCATGCTCTACAGCCTCAACGGGCAGCGTTGCACGAGTTCGAGCCGCCTGCTCGTGGAGCGATCCGTCCACGACGAGTTCGTCGCCAAGCTCGCCGAGCGTGTGGCGAACATCCGCGTGGGCGATCCCCTCGACCCGAAAACCGAGGTCGGCCCGCTGGTCCACCCCCGCCAGTTCGAGAAGGTCTGCTCGTACTTCGACATCGCGCGGCAGGACGGAGCGACGGTGGCGGTGGGCGGCGAGCGTATTGGGATGACCGGGAACTATGTGCAGCCCAGCCTTATCACGAACGCCCATTCACCCATGCGGGTCGCCCAGGAGGAAATCTTCGGGCCGGTCCTGACCGTCCTCGCCTTCGACACGGAGGAGGAGGCGCTGCACGTCGCCAATGACGTGAAGTACGGCCTCGCCGGGTACCTCTGGACGAACGACCTCACCCGGGCGCACACCTTCGCGCAGGGGCTGGACGTGGGGATGGTCTGGATCAACTCGGAGAACGTCCGCCACCTCCCGACCCCCTTCGGCGGCATGAAGGCGAGCGGCATCGGGCGGGACGGCGGGGACTACTCCTTCGACTTCTACATGGAGACGAAGAACATCGCCGTCAACCTGAACAGGCACCGGGCCGCCCGGCTGGGGGTGGGCGAGGGGCAGCCGGGGCGGGACGCGGCAGACAAGAGGCTGGCGGAGTAGGAATGACACCCGTTCTGGACCATGTGAGCTTCAAGGTGAGAAACGTCGCCGCAACCGGAGCCTTCTACGCCGCCCTCGGCGCCGAGGTGACTCCTTACAGTGGGGAACGCTTAGCAGTGACGTTCAGCGGTGGCACCCGTCTGATTTTTCAGGAGACGAGCACGCCCTTCTCCCCCGACGCCGTGGACTACCTGGGTCTGGAGTGTGCGGGCGATGCCGGAGTCGATGAGCTTTTCGCCCGCCTTGCCGCGTCCGGCGCCCAACTTCGGGATGTGCGCGCCGAGTTCGCGTCGGCCCCCGGCCCCTACGGCTTCTTTCTGCGCGACCCCGACGGCTATCTGGTGAAGGTCTTTCATTACCACGAGGAGACGTAATTATGGCTACAGCGACCGGACAGCAGTTCCTCGACCGCCTCCGCCAGAACCCCCCCAACCTCTACGTGGACGGCGCGCGGGTCGAGGACCCCACCACCCACCCCGCCACCCGCAACATCGCCCACTCCCTCGCCGGGCTGTACGACCTCCAGCACGACCCCCGCCTGCGCGACGTGCTGACCTACGAGGAGAACGGCGAGCGGTACGCGACCGCCTTCATGGTGCCGCGCACGAAGGACGACCTTCGGAAGATCGGCGAAGCGCACCGCATCCGCGCGAACTTCTCGCTAGGCACGCTGGGCCGCGCGCCGGACTACATGAACACGAACGTCATGGCCGCTGGGATGGCGAGCGACTACTTCGACCAGTGCGAGCACAGCGGGCCGAAGGGCTCGGGGCGCAACTTCAGCGAGAACATGCGCCGGTATTACGAGTACGTGCGCGACAACGACCTGTGCCTCACCCACGCGCTCACCAACCCGCAGGTCAACCGCAGCAAGCAGGCGTCCGAACTCCCCGATCCCTACATCGCTATGGGGATCGTCGAGGAAACGGAGGCGGGCGTGATCGTGCGCGGCGCCCGAATGCTCGCCACGCTGCCCATCGCCGACGAAATCCTGATCTTTCCCTCCACAGTGATCAAGGAGAACGGCGACAAGAGCCGCTACGCGATGGGCTTCGGCCTGCCGACCAACGCGCCCGGCCTGTACTTCCAGTGCCGCGAGCCCTTCGACCTGGGGCGGGACGTGGAGGATCACCCCTTATCGAGCCGATTCGACGAGCAGGACGCCTTCGTGATCTTCGACGACGTGCTCGTGCCCTGGGAGCGCGTGTTCCTGATGTACGACATGACGCTCGCCAACCAGGCGTATGCCCGGACGGACGCCGTGCTGCACATGGCTTATCAGGTGGTGAACCAGAAGGTCTCCAAGACCGAGGCGTTTCTGGGCATCGCGCAGAGCATCGTGGACACGGTAGGCAGCGGGCAGTTCCAGCACGTGCAGCAGAAGGTCAGCGAAATCATCATCACGCTGGAGATCATGAAGGCCCTTCAGGTGGCGGCGGTGGAAGGGGCAGAGTTGAACCAGTACGGCGTGATGACCCCGGCACGTGGACCGCTCGACGCTGCCCGCAACTACTACCCCAGCGTCTACCCGCGCCTGAACGAGATCATTCAGCTTCTCGGCGCCTCAGGAATCATCATGATGCCGGGCAAGGCCGACCGGGAGGGACCGCTCGGGCACTTCATCGAGAAGCACCTCCAGGCGACGAACGCGAGCGCGGAAGACCGCCTGAAACTGTTCCGCCTGGCCTGGGATCTGACGTTGAGTGCCTTCGGGGCGCGGCAGAACCTGTACGAGAAGCACTTCTTCGGTGATCCCATCCGCATGTACAGCGCCCTGTACGAGGTGTACGACAAGGGGCCGTACGTGGAGCGCATCCGGCAGTTCCTGCACCAGCCGCAGCCCATCGCCGCCGACTGAGGTTTCGCCATGCAACCGAACACCATCCGCATCGCCCACGGTGTCCTCTATGTCACCGACCTCATGCAGTCCCGGCGCTTCTACGTGGACCTGCTCGGCCTGAACGTCCTGCACGAGACCGAGGGCGCCCTGTACCTGCGCGCCAACGAGGACCGCGAGTGGACGCTGAAACTCGAACTCGCCCCCGAGGCGGGCGTCAAGCACCTCGCCTACCGGGTGGGCACGAACGACGACCTCGACGCCCTTGTGGAATTCCTCGACCGTCAGGGCATCCCCCACCGCTGGGAGATGGAGGTGGACCGCCCCCGCCTGCTGCGCTTCCAGGACCCCTACGGCATCCCCGTCGCCTTCTACGCGGAGTCAGTCAAGCACCCCTGGCTCCTCCAGGACTACCACCTGCACCGGGGTGCCGGATTGCAACGCATCGACCACATCAACGTGATGACGCCGGACGTGGAAGGCGTGATGCGCTGGTACATGGATCACTTGGGCTTCCGCCTGAGCGAGTACACCGAAGACGAGCACGGCAGAATCTGGGCCGCCTGGATTCAGCGCCGAGGGAGCGTGCACGACCTGGCGCTCACGAACGGCACGGGGCCAAGGCTGCACCACTTCGCCTACTGGATGCCCGACATGCAGAGCATCATCCGCGCGTGCGACATCCTCGCCGGGGCGCGAATGCCCGAGGCCATCGAGCGCGGGCCGGGGCGCCACGGCATCTCCAACGCCTTCTTCCTGTACATCCGTGACCCGGACGGGCACCGCATCGAGCTGTATACCAGCGACTACGTGACCGTGGACCCCGACTTCGAGCCGATCCGCTGGTCCCTGGACGACCCCCGGCGGCAGACCCTCTGGGGCGCCAGGACTCCCCGGAGCTGGTTCGAGGAGGGCTCGTTGCTGGAAGCGTTCGATGGCGGCTGGGTGACCCCGCAGGAGGGCGAGTTGCGGGGCCTCCCGGTGCATGTGATCTAGGGTGGGGGCGACCCCTCTGCTGCGCAGCTCTACGAGTCCGCCCCCTGACGGGGGCACCTCCCCTTAAAAGGGAGGCTTCTATGGGCGTTGCTCCCCATGTCGTGCGCTTCAGGCTCCCCTCCAAGGGGAGCTGTCCGCGCAGCGGACTGAGGGGTCACCCGCGACTCCACCACCTCCTCCCCCCGAAAGGCCCCACCATGAAAACCGCCCGTTTCCTCTCCCGCGGACGCCTGCACCAGGGCGCCTTGCAAGACGGCCTCCTCATCGACGTGGCGGGCGAAGGCCATCACCCCGACGACGTGCAATTCCTGCTGCCCGTCACGCCCGGCAAGGTCATCGCGCTCGCCCTGAACTACGCTGACCACGTGGCGGAACTGGGCTTCAAGCAGCCCGAGGAACCCGTGATGTTCCTCAAGCCGAACACCAGCCTGCTGCCTCATCGTGGGACGGTTGAATATCCCCGAGGCGCGCAGTTCATGCACTACGAGGTCGAACTCGGCATCGTTCTCGGACGCAATGCCCGACGGGTGAAGGCGAAGGATGCGGAGGACTACATCGGCGGGTACACCATCGCCAACGATCTGGTCGTGCGCGACTACGTCTCCAACTACTACCGCCCCCCCATGCGCGCGAAGGGCTGGGACACCTTCGGGCCCCTCGGCCCCTATCTCGTGAGCGCCGACGAGGTGCCCGACCCGTACAACCTGGGCTTGCGGGCCTACGTGAACGGCGAACTGCGGCAGGAGGGCTCCACCCGCGACATGATCCTCAAGGGCCCCGAGCTGATCGAGTTCATGTCCCGCTTCATGACGCTGGAGGCCGGGGACGTGATCCTGACCGGCACCCCCAAGGGCGTCTCGCACGTCCACCCGGGCGACGTGATGCGCATGGAGATCGACGGGTTAGGCGCCCTGGAAAACGACGTGCAGCTGGAGGACGAGAGCGCCGAGCCCCTCATCGCCCAGGAAGGCGTGCGACAGTAACTCCCGGAGGTCTCCCTTGCCGCACGTCATCATCGAATACACCGACAACCTCACGGGCGAGACGGACATTCCCGCGCTGCTGGAGGGCATTCACGGGGTGCTGATCGGGCACGCGGACGTGTTCCCGGTCGGCGGCATCCGCTCGCGCGCCCTCGCCCTGCACGACTACCGGGTCGCGGACGGGCGGGAGGACGACGCCTTCGTGCACGTCACCCTCAAGATCGGCGCGGGCCGCAGCGACGAGGTGAAGAAGACAGTCGGCGACGAGCTGTTCGAGGTCGTCAAAGCGCACTTCGCGGACCTGTTCGCCCAGCGTTACCTCGCCCTCTCGATGGAACTTCAGGAGTTCAGCGAGGCGGGCACGTACAAACACAACAACATCCACGCGCGGTTCAGGAAGTGACGCGGGAGGATTGAAGAGGCCGAATGTTGACCGACACCCAACTCCAAGACGCCGCCGCCCGCCTGAATGAGGCCGAGAAGACCCGGCAGCAGATCAGGCAGTTCTCCCTGGACTACCCGGATATCACCATCGAAGACGCCTACCGCATTCAGCGCACCTGGGTGGACCTGAAACTGAGCGAGGGCCGCACCCTCTACGGCCACAAGATTGGCCTCACCTCCCGCGCGATGCAGATGTCCTCGAACATCGCCGAGCCCGATTACGGCGCCCTGCTCGACGACATGGTGTTCCCGGAGGGCTCCGAGATTCCCACCTCGCGCTTCATTGTCCCGAAGGTGGAGGTCGAACTCGCCTTCCTGCTGGAACGGGACCTGAGCGGGCCGAACTGCACGATCTTCGACGTGCTTCAGGCGTCCAGCTACGTGGTGCCCGCCATCGAGATCATCGACGCGCGCATCGAACGCATCGACCGGGAGAGCGGTGTGACCCGCAAGGTGTTCGACACCATCAGCGACAACGCGGCGAACGCGGGCATCATCCTGGGTGGTCGGCCCGTGCGCCCTCACGACGTGGACCTGCGCTGGGTCGGCGCGCTGCTGTACCGGAACGGCGTGATCGAGGAGACAGGTGTGGCGGCAGGCGTTCTGAACCACCCGGCGACCGGCGTGTCGTGGCTGGCGAACAAACTCCACCCGCACGGCGTGACGCTAAAAGCAGGGCAGGTCATCCTGGCGGGGTCCTTCACCCGGCCCGTGGACGCGCGGCCCGGCGACACCTTTCACGCGGACTACGGCCCCCTGGGCGGCGTGGCCTTCCGGTTCGCCCCATGAGCGAGATTGCCAACCTTTTCAAACAGGCCCTGCGTGCCCGTGAACTTCAGGTGGGCCTGTGGCTCGCCCTCGCCGATCCCTATTGCGCGGAGGTGTGCGCGGGGGCGGGCTTCGACTGGCTGCTGATCGACGGCGAGCACGCGCCCAACGATGTGCGCAGCACCCTGGCCCAGCTCCAGGCTCTCGCCGCCTCCCCGGTGGCACCCATCGTCCGCCCGCCCGTCGGGGACACGCACCTCATCAAGCAGTACCTCGACCTCGGCGTGCAGACCCTGCTCGTCCCGATGGTGGAGACGGCGGAGCAGGCCCGCGCGCTCGTGGCGGCGACCCGCTACCCGCCCCGGGGCGTGCGGGGTGTCGGAAGTGCCCTGGCCCGCGCCTCACGCTGGAACCGCGTCCCGGAATACGTACACCGCGCGGACGACGAGATTTGCCTGCTCGTGCAGGTCGAGTCCCGGCGCGGCCTGGAAAACCTGGAGGAGATCGCCGCCGTGGAGGGGGTGGAGGGCGTGTTCATCGGGCCCGCCGACCTCAGCGCCAGCCTGGGACACCTGGGCAACCCCGGGCATCCGGAGGTCCAGGGCGCTATCGAGCAGGCCATCGCCGCCATTGTCGCCTCCGGCAAGGCCGCCGGGATTTTGTCGAGCGACGAGGCGCAGGCTCAGGGCTACATCCGCCTGGGCTGTACCTTCGTGGCGGTCGGGGTAGACGTGAGCCTGCTCGCCCGCGCGACCGCAGACCTCGCGGCGCGCTTTGGCCGGGGGAGCCGGACCCCCGGGTCGGGGGGGGTGTATTGAAAGACGGCAGGTGTCAATGACATCACGCGCTTCACGGGGCGGGGCGCGAAAGGCTCCTCTTCGACTTCAAGCCCGCCGAGGAGGCCAGTCTTATCACCCTGCATGTCACCTGGCCTCCTCGACGTCGTGCCCGGCCCCGGTGCCGTCATCCCCTCGTCGCCAAACTCAGCCACACCGGGGGCAGGGTCGTCGGATGACGGAGACGCTCAAGCCCCTCACGCTGGAATTGGGCAGCAAGGCGCCGCGGTCGTGCCGGAGGACGCCGACTTCGGGCAGACGATCCCGGTGCGGGCAAGGGACCTCTTCGCCAACGCCGAGGTCGTGTGGCGTGCGGGTGAGGGCAGGGGGCCCGTCCGCACCCTGGAGACGGCACGGTCTGCCGGGGTGGGCAACGGAACGGGCCTCAACGGAGGAACTGGCGATACCAGCGGGCACTGTCCTTGAGGGTGCGTTCCTGCGTCGGGTAGTCCACGTACACCAGCCCGAAGCGCTTCCCGTACCCGAAGGCCCACTCGAAGTTGTCCATCAGGGACCACGCGAAGTAGCCGCGCACGTCCACGCCCGCGTCCAGCGCGTCCAGGAGAGCCATAAGGTGGGTCTGAAGGTACGCCACCCGCTGGGGGTCATGGACCTGCCCCCCTGACCGCTCGTCCGCGAAGGCCGCGCCGTTCTCCGTGATGACGACGGGCGGCAGCTTCGGGTAGTCCGCCCTCAGCCGAGTCAGCAGATCGGTGAGCCCCAGCGGGTAGATTTCCCAGCCCATGTCGGTGACCGGGGCTCCAGCGGGCACCCCGCCGCCCGAGGCGCCCACCACGCCGCGTGAGTAGTAGTTGACGCCCAGGAAGTCGAGCGGCGCCGCGATGAGATCCAGGTCGCCCTCCCGCACGTCGGGCACGTCCGGGCCGCACGCCTCCCACACGTCCCGCGGGTACTCGCCGCGCAGCAGGGGATCGAGGAACCAGCGGTTGAGCCGCCCGTCCGCCAGCCGCGCGGCGGCCACGTCTTCGGGTCGGTCGCTCGCACTCACCTGCGGTCCCAGGTTCAAGACGATCCCCGCCTGGGCGCCGGGAGCGTGGCGCCGCACCTCCGGCAGCGCGAGTGCGTGGCCCAGCAGCAGCCCGTGCGCGGCGGCGAGGGCGAGTCTGCGGTCCCTGAGTCCGGGCGCGTGGTGCCCGATCTCGTAGCTGAGGATGGAGGAGCACCACGGCTCGTTGAGGGTGGCGTAGCTCCGCACCCGGTCGCCCAGCCGCGCGGCGACGGCGGCGCCGTACTCGGCGAAGAGGTAAGCGGTATCTCGGTTCGCCCACCCACCCGCGTCCTGAAGCGGCTGGGGCAGGTCCCAGTGGTAGAGCGTGACGTGTGGCTGGACGTTCCGGGCGAGCAGCCCGTCGGTCAGGCGCTCGTAGAAGTCGAGCCCGGCGGCGTTCATCGGCCCGCTCCCGGACGGCTGCACCCTCGGCCAGGCCACGCTGAAGCGGTAGGCGTCCACCCCCAGCGAGGCGATCAGGTCGAGGTCGGCCTCCCAGCGGTGGTAATGGTCGCAGGCGACCGAGCCGTCGCTCCCGTCCGCGATCCGTCCCGGCTGGGCACAGAAGGTGTCCCAGATGGAGGGGCCGCGCCCGTCCTCATTCGCAGCCCCCTCGATCTGGTAGGAGGACGTGGCGACGCCGAAGGTGAAGCCCGCGGGGAAATCGGTGCGGCGAAGGGTGTCGGGGGTGGGTCGGGCGGTCTGGGTCATAGGAACCTCTGAAGTACGGGGCAAAAGGAGCTGTTTTTTTACCCCTCCCCCTTGAGGGGGGAGGCCGGGACTCGGAGAGCTGCGGAGCAGAGGGGGTGAGCAGGCCGGGCATCCCAGAACAACGGACGCCCAACTCCCTGCTTCACAAGGCGAACAACGCCTTCACCCCTTCGTCGACCCCGCCGTCAGCCCCTCGATAAGCTGGCGCGAGGCGAGCGCGAAGAGGATCAGCAGCGGCACGACCGTCAGGGCCACACCGCACATCAAAGCACCCCAGTCGGTGTTGGCGATGCCTTGCAGGGTCCGCAGGGCGAGCGGCGCGGTATACGTCTCCGACGAGCGGAAGATGATCAGCGGCCCCAGGAAGCCGTTCCACGACTGCACGAAGGTCACCAGCCCCAGGGTCGCCATCGCCGGGCCGGTCAGCGGTACGATGACCTTGCGGAAGATGCCGAACTCGGTCGCCCCGTCGATGCGCGCGGCCTCCACGAGTTCACGCGGGATGCTGGAGCCGATGTACTGCCGCATCAGGAAGATGCCAAAGGCACTCGCCATGCCGGGCACCCACAGCGCGCGTGGCTGGTCGATCCACCCCAGCGCCTGCATGATCAGCGCGAAGGGCACGATGTTGAGCGTGGAGGGAATCAGCAGCGTGGCGAGCAGCAGCCCGAACAGCGTCTCCCGCCCCTTGAAGGAGTACATGGCGAAGGCGTACCCGGCCAGCGTGCAGAAAAAGAGCGTGGTCGCCGTCGTCAGCACCGCCAGGTACAGGCTGTTCCAGAGGTTGCGCCAGAAGGGCATCCGCTCCATCAGGCTGCGATAGTTCTCGTCCAGGTTGTTCCCGAACCAAGTGGGGGGCGGGAGCTGGAAAATCTCGGTGCGCGTGTGCGTGGCGAACACGAACATGAAGTAGAAGGGCGCAATGGTCAGCACCGCCCCGACCAGAATCAGCAGGTACGCGCCGAGGCGGGAGAGGGGCGGCAGGTGGCCTCCGGACCGGGTGGACGGCTGCGTGCCGGGCAGGTCGGTCGCTTTGACGCTGGTCATCTCTCGTCCCTCCCCGCCAGGCCGCTGCGCCCGAAGAGGCGGTTGTTCACCAGGGTCAGCGCCCCGATGACGAGGAAGAGCAGCCACGACATCGCCGCCGCGACCCCGGCGTCCGAGTAGCTCGCGTAGGTGCGGTACATGTACATGATCGTCGTCAGCCCCGCCTGCCCCGCGCCGCCCGTGCCGTTGGTCAGGATGAACGGCTCCTCGAACAGTTGCAGGCCGCCGATCAGGCTCAGCGTCACCGCCACGAACATGATCGGGCGCAGCAGGGGGAGGGTGATGTACCGGAACTGCTGCCCGCCGGTCGCGCCGTCCACCGCCGCCGCCTCGTACAGCTCCCTGGGGATGGCCTGGAGGCCGGAGAGGTACAGGAGCATGTTCCAGCCCGTGTACCGCCAGATCACCACGAGCGCGACGGCGGGCTGCACGTACTCCTTCTGCCCCAGCCAGTTGATCCTGTCCGCCGGGAAGAGGCCGCCGATCAGGGGAAGCCCGTGCAGCGCGCTCAACGCCGCGTTGATCACCCCGTACTGCCAACTGAACAGCGTGAAGAAGATGACCGAGATCGCCACGATGGACGTGATGTACGGCAGGAAATACACGGCGGTGACGAGGTGCTGCATCCGCCGCAGCACGCCCGCCACCGCGAAGGCGAGCGGAATGGCGATCAGGTGTTGTGGCAATCCGGACAGCACGGCCAGGACCGCCGTATTCTTCAGCGACTGCCAGAAGGTCGGGTCGGTCAGGTTGTCGGTGTAGTTGCGGAAGCCGACGAACTTCATCTCCCCCAGGCCCGAGCCTGGCTGCCACTGCTGGAACGACAGGTAGGCGTTGAAGAGGATCGGGAAGAGGCCGAAGATGAAAAACAGGATGAAAAACGGGCTGATGAAGATGTAGGGCGCGTACCGGCGCTGGAAGTCGGTCCAGCCGCCGCGCCGCGCCGCGGGAGTGGGTTTGCTTGCCAGCATCCTGACCTCACGGCTGTGTTCTCTCAAGGGAGAGGCCGGGCACGGCAGGGGCGTCAGCGCACCCGCTCCGTCCCCGGCCACTCGGGGCCCCCGTCTTACCGGGCGCGGCGGGTGATCAGCGTCTGCGCCTCACGCAGGGCCGTGGGGATATCCTTGCTGCCGTCCAGCACCGTGTTCAGCGCGTCGTTGACGATCTGCTCGGCCACCGGGTCGAGGCGGTTCACGTCGAGCGGCTGAATCTTGAGCGCGGCCTGGCGCCACTGGATGCGGGCCTTCTGGCCGCCGAGGTACGGCACGCCCTCGTTGAAGACGGGATCGCTCGCGGCGGCGCGCAGGGCCGGGAAGGCGCCCGTCGTCTTGAACGCCAGGACCTGCTGCGCCGGGTTGGTCGTCAGGTACTTGATGAGGGCCCAGGCTTCGGCCTTGTTCTGGCTCTGCTGCGGGATGGCGTAGAAGGACCCGCCCCAACTGGCGAAGGTGTTGCCGGGGAGGTTCTGCGCCGCCCACTTGCCGCTGTAGTCCTTCGCCAGCCAGTTCTGCATGTGCCCGACGAGCCACGCGCCGCTGAACTCGGTGGCGAGGTTGCCCTTCTGGAAAGCCGTCGTCCAGTCGGGGGAGAAGGCCCCGCCTGCACGCGCGTCCAGCTTGGCGTCCCGAATCTGCTTGGCGACCGTGAAGGCACGGACGAAGCGGGGGTTCTCCGGGCCGACGAGCACCTTGCCCGACTTGTCGAAGTACAGCCCCTCGCCCGCCCCCAGCCCGGTGCGGAGGATGATCTGGGCGGCCTCGCCCGCGTCGGGGATCAGGAAGCTGCCGGGGTTGGCGGCGACCACCTTCTTGCCCGCCGCGATGTAGCTCTCCCAGCTCCGGTTCAGGTCGGTGGGGCGCACGCCCGCCTTCCTCAGCATGTCGCTGCGGTAGAACATCGAGCCCGGGCCGATGTCGGTGGGCATGGCGACCATGCGGCCGTCGGGGGCCATCGCCTGCGGGTAGGTGTAGGCCACGAACTGTGAGCGGTACTGCCCGGCGTTGTACGGCGCCCCCCGAAGATCGACCAGCCCGTTCCCCTCCGCGAACCGGCCGATATACCCGAAATCCACCGCCACCACGTCGGCGGCCCCCTTGCCCGTCGAGAGGGCGGTCGTCAGCGCCGTGTGGTGGTCGGCGTAGGCGAGCGAGTTGATCTTCACGTCGACATTCGGGTAGAGCTTCTTGAAGCCCGGCAGCGCCGCCTTGATCACGCTGTCAAGGTCGGGAAACGCCGCGACCGTGATGGTCTTCGTCTGGGCGGCGGCCATTCCCAGGGTGCTGGCGGTCAGGGCGAGGGTCAGGGTGAGCAGGGAACGCATGGCTGGGCCTCCTGGGAGCGGAACACGTCGAGAGACGGCAGAGTCGCCCTCCCACATCCACGGGAGTGGCGAGGTGATCCCCAGCGGGGGAGGTCACTCCGGGCTGATTTGATTCCGCTTGACGGTACTGTAGGCACTTTTGAAAGCGCTTGTCAAGAAGTTCTGGAGGAGGGGTGCCCCCGCTGCGCCGGAATCCGGCAGAAACAGACGGCTTCTCGTTGATCAGACGGGGCATCCGCTTTCAAGGCCCCGACTGGAAAAGAGCTTTCAGCCCCTCAGAGCGTGTTCGAAAAGTGCGGCAGTGCCGCTCATATCCACAATTTCGACGGTCTGTTTGCCCCTCCCCATTGTGGGGGAGGCCGGGACTGGTACAGCTCCGCAGGAAAGGGGGAAACGCAACCGCCCTCCCAACGCGCTTCACTCCCCATCGAGGGGCTTTTCAACCCCGCTCTCAGGGCGCGCGGCGCGGGGCGACGGACTCGCGCAGGCGCAGTTCCAACCGCGGCTGGAAGGGCTCGATCTCCTGACCGGTGAGACGGGTGACCACGAAGCGGGCCAGCCACTCGCCCATCTCGGCCATCGGCTGCCGGACGGAGGTGAGGGGCGGGGTGGTGTAGGCCGAGCCGGGCAGGTCGTCGAAGCCCACCAGCGACATGTCCTCGGGCACGCGCAGGCCCATGCGGTAGAGCGCCAGCCGCGCGCCGTAGGCCATCTGGTCGTTCGCGCTGAAGATGGCCGTCATGTCGGGGTGCCGGGCGACGAGTTGCTGGGTGCCGATCAGTCCCGAGGGCTCGTGGAAGTCGCCCTGGACCACCAGGCCGGGCTCGAAGGGCAGGCCCCGCTCCTCCAGCGCCTGACGGTAGCCCGCCAGACGGTCCCGGGCGTCCACGTGGTCCTGCGGTCCCATCAGGTGTCCGATCCGGCGGTGGCCCCGGTCGAGCAGGTAGGTCACCACGTCAGAGGCCGCCCGCCGATTGTCGAGCGCGAGGCTGACGCTGCCCGGGACCGCGAGGTCGAGCTGGCGGCCCAGCACGGCCACGGGAAGTCGCCGGGCGAGGTGACGGAGTTCTTCCTCCGGGAGGCGCCCGCCCAGCACGATCAGGGCCTCGACCCGGCGGCTCAGGAAGAGTTCCAGGGCATGTTCCTCATCCCTCGTCCGCCAGTGGCCGCTGATGATCAGGGGCGAGTACCCGCTGTCCATCAGGCCGCTCTCGATGCCGCCGAGGGCGTCCCCGTAAAAGGGGCTGGCGACGTCCTGGGTCAGCACCCCGACGCTCGCCGACGCCCCGGTCGCCAGGCTGCGGGCGAAGACGTTCGGCCTGTAGCCCAGCCGGTCGATGGCCGATCTCACCTGGGTGACCTTTTCCGATCTCACCCTGGCCGTGCCGTTGAGGATGCGGGAAACGGTGCTGGGAGAGACTCCCGCCTCCCGCGCTACCTCCTCCAGGGTAACCGGGTGGCGCGGCGTGACGTCTTGGGACATGACGCCAGTGTATGTGAAAGCCCTTGCAAATACGGGGGGTCGGGGAGTGGGGACCGCGCAATTCCTGAGACCGGCACGGGCACCGGCTGACTCAACCTGACCCCGATGGACCCCGCCCCGGAAAATGCCGAATCCGTCTCTTCTGGAGACCTCAACCTGCGGAAAGGTCAGTGGCGCTCCCCCTTCGCCCGACCCTGCCCTGTCCGCACACGTCGCCTGCACGGGCTCACCACCCTCCGGCCCAGTCGCCTTCAACTCGCCTTGCCCGAGAACTGGCAGGCCCTTCACGCTCGGGACCCTGGCCGTGAAGGCCTACCGAGACCGGTAGGGGCGGTCGCTGACCACCTCCACGGCCCAGCAGCCCGGAACACGCGCGGCTCCGCCCCGCCCCTGGGCTCGGCCGTCCCCGGGACCCCCTCCGCGCTCCGACCAGCCCGGCAGGGGAGCGCCTCCGCAGGAGCCTCTGTCTCGCCTCGACATATGAGCAGACACTCAGGTATACTCGGGACATGAGTGCGCCCCGGGCCCAACTCGAATACTTCGTGGACGGGATGGACTGCGCGAGCTGCGTGCAGAAGGTGGAGCGAATGGTCGCCACGCTGCCGGGCACGGCCGAGGTGAAGACCAGCTTCGCCCGGCAGACCCTGACCCTGGACCTCGACGAGGCACAGACTGAGCGGGCGACCCTGGAGCGCAACCTCCAGTCCCTCGGCTATACGCCCTCCCTGTTGAACCCGCCCGCGGCCCCAGCGGCGCAGGCCGCCCCGGGGGTGGACGCCCACGCCGGGCACGTCCACGGGGCCCCGAGGCCCGGCCAGCCCTGGTACGCCACCGGGCAGGGCAGGCTGGTCGTGACCTCGGGCGCGCTGCTCGCCCTGGCCTGGCTGTTCGGCTTCATGGAGCCCGGGTTCGCCACCTTCGGGTACGTCGCCGCGACGCTGCTGGGGGTCTGGCCGCTCGCCAAAAAGGCCTACGCGAGCGTCCGCCTCGGGGACCCCTTCTCCATCAACCTGCTCGTCAGCCTCGCGGCCATCGGCGCGGTGCTGATCGGGGAGGCCGCCGAGGGCGCCGTCGTCGTGTTCTTCTTCGCGGTCGGGGAGCTGCTGGAGGGAATCGCCGCCGGGCGGGCGCGGGCGGGCATTCGGGCACTCGCCGCGCTGGCGCCCAGGACCGCCCTGCTCGTGGAGGGCGGCCAGACCCGCGAGGTGCCCGCCGACTCGCTCGCCGTCGGGCAGACCGTGCAGGTCAACCCGGGCGCCCGCGTCCCCGCCGACGGGACCATCCTCTCGGGCACCTCCAGCCTCGACGACAGCCCGGTGACGGGCGAGAGCGTCCCGGTCGTGAAGGGCGCCGGCCACACGGTCTACGCGGGCAGCATCAACCAGGGCGGCGTGCTGACCGTGCGGGTGGACCGGGCCGCCCGCGACAACACCATCGCCCGCATCGTCCACCTCGTCGAGGAGGCGGAGGGCAGCCGGGCGCCGACCGCCCGGTTCATCGACCGCTTCAGCCGCTTTTACACCCCCGGGGTGGTGGCCGTCTCGGCGCTGGTCGCCCTCGTTCCCCCGCTGCTCTTCGGTGCGGCCTGGTCTCCCTGGCTCTACAAGGGCCTCGCCCTGCTGCTGATCGGCTGTCCCTGCGCGCTGGTGCTCAGCGTGCCCGCCGCCATCACGAGCGGCATCAGCGCCGGGACCCGGCGGGGCCTGCTGATCAAGGGCGGCGCGGCCCTGGAGAGCATCGGGAGCGTGAAGACGGTCGCTTTCGACAAGACCGGGACCCTGACGGCCGGAACGCCGCGCGTGACCGACGTGGTGGGCCGGGACCGGAACGAGGTGCTGCGCCTCGCCGCCGCCGTGGAGTCGGGCAGCAGCCACCCGCTCGCCAGGGCGATCACCGACGCCGCGAGGGGGTCGAACCTCACCCTGCCTCCGGCGACGGACGCCCAGGCCCTCCCCGGCAGGGCCGTGACCGCGACGGTGGAGGGCCGGTCCCTCAGCGTCTCCTCGCCCCGGCACGCCGCCACCGTGACGACCCTGCCCGCCGACCTCCGGGCCGCGATTCGGGACTTCGAGGAAGAGGGCCGCACCGCCGTGGTGCTGCTCGACGGCGCGGCGCCGCTGGGCGTCATCGCCCTGCGCGACGAGCCCCGCCCCGATGCCCGGGAGGCCGTCGCGCAGCTTCGCCGCCTCGGCGTGAACCCGGTGATGCTGACCGGCGACAACGCCCGCACCGGCCGGGCCATCGCGGACGACCTCGGCCTGGACGTGCGGGCGGAGTTGCTGCCGGAGGACAAGCTGCGCCTCGTGGCGGAGCTGAGGGCGCGCGGCGGGGTGGCGATGGTCGGGGACGGAATCAACGACGCCCCGGCCCTGGCGCGGTCGGACGTGGGCATCGCGATGGGCGGCGGCACCGACGTGGCCCTGGAGACCGCCGACGCGGCCCTGCTGGGGGGGCGCGTGACGGGCGTGGCCGACCTCGTGCGGCTGTCGCGGGCCACCCTGCAAACCATCCGGTGGAACGTCGCCTTCGCCCTGGGCCTCAAGCTGATCTTCCTGGTCACCACCCTGCTCGGCTCCACCAACCTCTGGATGGCGATTCTCGCCGACACCGGCGCGACCGCCCTCGTCACGGCCAACGCCCTGCGCCTGCTGCGCTGGAAGGGCGAGGGTGGCCCCCGCTCCTCCCCCCCGGTCGGTCGGCCCGTTCCCCAACATGGCTGAGCACGGCCACGGCGAAAACGTCCGCGCCGGAGGTAACGCGGTGACGGTGCGCCCCGCTGCCCCGCGCTCTGGTCGGGAAACGAGCACCGCCTCCCAGGACGACGGGTGTGAGGTCACCTGCGTCCACCCGGGGGCGGTCGCCCGCGTCCGCACCGCCCTGCCGGGCGCGCAGTGCGTGGAAGACGCCACCACCCTGCTCAAGGTCGTCGCCGACCCCACCCGCTTCCGCATCCTCAGCGCGCTCAACGTCGAGGAGCTGTGTGTGTGCGACCTCGCGGCGGTGGTGGGCATCAGCGAGAGTGCGGTCAGCCACCAGCTCCGGCTGCTCCGCGCCCACCGGCTGGTGACCTTCCGCAAGGAGGGGCGCGTCGCCTATTACCGCCTGCTCGACGCGCACATCACGGGGTTGATCGGCGGGGCGATGGACCACGTGCGCGAATGAGACCCGGGTTCGCCGTCGTGGCGGGGGCGCTGGTGGGGCTCCTCGGCCTGGGGGGGTGGCTCACGGTCGAGCGTCGCTGGCAGGGTGACCTCTACTGTATCGGGCGCCCCGGCACCCTCTGGAACGGGCTCGCTCCCCTGCCGGGAGGGCTGACCCCGGAGTGCCCCACCTACAGCCGGACCTACCGGGCCGAGGTGCGGCGCGGAGAGAGCCGCATCGAGCAGTACCGCCTGCCCGGCTGGCAGCCCCGGGCGCTGCTCGACCCCTTCCGGCGAGCGGGCTACCGGCAACTCACCGACGACGCCCTGCCCGGCAGCTACTCGGCCTTCCTGAACCGGGAGGGCGACCTCTTGCAGTACCACGCCACCCGCGAAGGGAACACCACCCTCATCGCCATCAGCGGCCAGCCGTGATCGGGACGGCGGCGCGGGGGGGAGGCCGCGCGCAGGTGCAACCGGTGCGCCCGGAGCGGCCCTCCCCGGGCCCCCTCACTCGTCGTGGGGCGGGGGCTGGTCGGGGTCGCAGTAGTCGATGGCGGCGCCCGTCTGGAAGGTGCCGACCACGACCTCCCGTTTGAAGGGATACCCGATGCGCACGCCCTCCGCCGCCCGCTCGAAGGTGAAGCGCTGGCCTTTGCGAATGGGCGTGTCCCCGATCACCAGCGGCCGGGTCGCCTCGTAGATCGCGCAATACGGCGTGCAGAAGAAAAAGCCCAGGGGCTGGCCCTGCGGGGTTGTCGCCACCCGCGCGCCGCCCGTCTCGACCGCCCGGCGAATTTCGTCCCACACGGCCACGCTCGCCGCCGGGTCGGGGTCGAGCGCCCACATCTCGTCGATCACCCGCCGGGCGTTGGGGTCCCCCCGCAAGGAGCGCACGCTGCCCGAATCGGTCATCGCCCAGGGATCGAAGCCCGGTTCGCCCGGCAGGGGCGTGCGCCGGAAGGGGCCCTTGCCCCTGGCCGGCCCGGTCGTGGCGGCGCGCGGTTCCTCGACGAGCAGCGCGGGATAGCTGACGAGTTGCCCCACCCGGTAGAGCTCCTCGATGGCCCCTTTCGCCTGCTCCTCGATTCGCTCGTGCAGGGCCGGCGAGGCGCCGGGGCGGTACATCCCCGACACGTAGGTCGCCCTGGACAGCGCCCCCGCGAACTGGCCGCGCAGCCGGGCCAGCCCCGCGGCGTCCCCCTCGGGCGTCGCCTGTTCGAGGTGGTGCATGGCGGCCTCGGCGTGCAGCCGCATGGCGTCCAGGGCCGCGATCATCGCGTCGAGGTGCGGCCTGGGGCAGGGCTCGACCGGCGACCAGTCCGGCAGCCGGGCGGGCAGGGTCCCGGCGGGCAGCTCGAACGCCGGGTCGTGCCCGGCCTGGCTCGCGTAGCCCAGCCAGCGCCCCACCTCGGTGTAGTAGCCCTGCACCTGGTCGAAGGTCACGGGCGGCACGAAGCCCACGGTGTCCGGGTCGGCCGTTTCGTCGGCCTCCAACATCTTGTCCCCGAGCGTCTGGAGGGCGAAGGCGTTCCAGGCGCAGGCGAGCTCCAAACCGACGTGACGCTTGACGCGAAAGGGGCTCGTGCCGCTGAGGGTGAGGTCGAGGCGGCGGCGTTCGGCGGCGTCGAGCAGGGGGTGTACCTGCGCGCCCGCCCGGCGGTAGGCGTACAGCGTCTCGGCGTCCCGCTCGCCGCGGGTGAAGGCCCGCACCCGTGTCCAGACTCTTGGAGTGTCCACTGCTGCACGATACGGCGCCGGGGATGACGGCGTTCCCCCAGATGTGCGGCCCAGGCGACCCGGCCCGGAAGGAAGTCGCGCCCCTCGGCGGTGTCCTGTCCACCCACCACGCCCGCGCCGATGCGGCCTTCCGGGGCGGAAGGAGTCCCCAGCCCCACTCACCGCGGAGCCATGCGGATCGCCCCGTCCAGCCGGATGGTCTCGCCGTCGAGCCTGGCGCTGGCGAGGATGTGCCCCACCGGCATCGGCGTCCCGAACAGGCCGGGCGCGACCGTGACGACCCGGATGCCGCTGCGCGCGGGGTCACGGGCCATCGGGCGCGTCATGCCCGCGACCCCGCCCCTGCTCGCCGAGGACGCCGCCTGGCCGATCTGCCCGTCGAAGGCCGCCACCGGGGCGGTGTTCACGGTCACACCCCGTTCGCCGTCCCCGTTGGGGGTATCGTCCAGCATGGCCTGAGCCGCGGGCCGGATGACGTTGAAGGGGCCGGTCGGGTCGACCCTGATCGCGCTCGAACAGCTCCGGGGGATGCGGGCCGAGCTTGCCCGCCGTCACGGCGGCACCCATCCGAAGTCTGGTCCGGCCGGTCAACTCTCTTTCCACGGTGTTCGCCGATCCCTCGACCCTGCCCGCCTGGGCCCGCCTGGCTGGGGGTCATGGTCACCCGGAAGCCGCTCCGGGCCACGGCGGCGACCCGGGCCCCACCTCACGCCACCCGGCTGGCCCTGCTCCGGCCGGTCCTGATCACCGCCGTCACCCGGACGTTCCGCCTGCCCGGCAGGCAAGGAGGACTGCATGACCGAAAGGCCGTTCATCGAAGTGCGTGGCGCCCGCGAGAACAACCTCAAGGGCGTCTCCCTGGACATCCCCAGGGGGCAGATCACGGTGTTTACCGGTGTGTCGGGTTCCGGCAAGTCGTCCCTGGTCTTCGACACCATCGCCGCCGAGGCGCAGCGCCAGCTCAACGAGACCTTCACCGCCTTCGTGCAGGGCTTCTTGCCGCATGACGGCCAGCCGGACGTCGAGCGCATCGGGCACCTGAACGCGCCCATCATCGACCAGAAGCGGGTCGGCGGCGGCGCGCGCTCCACCGTGGGAACGTAGACCGATCTGTCCGCCTCGCTGCGGCGGCTGTTCTCACGGGCAGGCACGCCCCCCGTCGGTCCCAGTGATCACTTCTCGTTCAACACGCCCCAGGGGATGTGCCCGGAGTGCGAGGGCCTCGGCGTGGCGGTGGGGCTCGACCTCGACCGCCTGCTGGACCGCCGCAGGTCCCTGAACGGCGGCGCCATCTTGCACCCCGACGTGAAGGTGGGCAAATGGGTCTGGAAGACCTCCGCCCAGTCCGGTTTCTTCGACAACGACAAGCCGCTGGAGCAGTACAGCGAGGACGAACTGCGGACCCTGCTGTACGGCGCAGGCGGCCAGAAGGTGGCGTTCGCCGACTTCAACCTCACCTCTCTGGGGCTGGCCGAGCGCCTCACGCAAAAGGACGCCGCCAGCCTGTCCGGGCGCAACCGCCAGGTGTTCGAGCAGTTCACGACCACCCGGCCCTGCCCGCTCTGCCACGGGGCGCGGCTGAATCAGGCGGTGCTGGGGAGCCGCATCGGGGGTCGGAATATCGCCGAACTGTCCGACCTGGAGGTCGGCGACCTCATCCCCTTCCTGAACGGGAGGCCCCTCGATCAGGCGACCCGCCGCGTGGCCGATGGCCTGACCGGGCGGCTGGCCCACATGGTGGACATCGGTCTGGGCTATCTGAGCCTGGGGCGAGGGACGGCCACCCTCTCGGGCGGCGAGTCGCAGCGCCTGAAGCTGATCCGCCACCAGGGCAACAGCCTGACCGACATGCTCTACATCCTCGACGAGCCGAGCGTGGGCCTGCACGCGCGGGACGTGGCCCGCCTGACGGGGCTGCTGCGCCAGCTCCGCGACAAGGGCAACACCGTGCTGGTCGTCGAGCACGACCCGGACGTGATCGCCATTGCCGACCACATCGTGGACCTGGGGCCGGGAGCCGGGACGCACGGCGGCGAGGTGGTCTTCGAGGGCGGCTACGAGGCGCTGAGGCGGGCAGACACCCTGACCGGGCGTTTCCTCAGCCAGCACCTTCCGGTCAAGGAACACGTGCGCAGACCCACCGGCTGGATGACGGTCGAACACGCCAGGCTGCACAACCTGAAGGACGTGACGGTGAGGATTCCGACCGGCGTGTTCACGGTGGTGACGGGTGTGGCCGGGTCGGGCAAGAGCACGCTCATCAACGGGGTGTTCCTGGCCCGGCATCCGGATGCCGTGGTCATCGACCAGTCGCGGATCGGAACGAACGTCCGTTCCACGCCCGCCACCTACACCGGGATCATGGACGAGCTTCGCAGGGCCTTTGCCAAAGCCAACGGCGTGAACGCCTCGCTCTTCAGCTTCAACTCGGAGGGCAGTTGCCCGAACTGTGGTGGCCTGGGCATGGTGTACACCGACCTGGCCTTCATGGAGGGCGTGACCTCACCCTGCGAGGTCTGCGGGGGCCAGCGCTACAGGCCGGAGGTGCTGGCCTACACGCTGCAAGGGCATCAGCGATGTGCTCGACCTGACCGCCGAGGAGCGGCCCGGGTGGGGCAGGTGCCGCTCGTGCAACCGGCGCTGACGGTGGGGTATTCACCACGGCTCCCGGGTGAGGGGCTTGATGAACGCACAATCCTCGCGTCGCCGCTCGTGGTCACCGTCGCGGCGTCCGGCAGATCGAAGCGGTGAGATCGACAAAGGGGTCTTCACACCCCCTCGGCGCTCAAGAGCACCCAGGGGGTCTGGAGTTGGACACCTGGGGTTATCTTACCTAAGTGAGATTAGCTAGGATAAGAGAAGTGATTCCTCCCCTGACCGCCCCACGTCTGTTGGACCTGCTCCGGCGCAGTCCCCAGACCTGGCTCGTCGAACACACCCGTCCAACCTCACCCTCACGGCTGCGGCTATGCCAGGTTGACCATTCATCACCTGACCAAGTGTTCCACCTCAAGAACCTCCAATTGGACATCGTGTGCCTCCAAGCCGCCTTCCACGAGGCCGGTCACGCCGCGGCCACTTCTGCCCTCACCACCGGGGACGTTTGGGGGCTGCACCTGTGGTTCGCCGACGATCCTGAGCAAGGCGGTCATGGCGAGGCCCATGCCGGGCGGACGGCCACCGTCGGGGGTGACGGTCGGCCCGCCAGCCCAGCCGCCCCGCGGGCCAAGCTTGCCACGGTCCTCGCTGGTCCGTTCTTCCATCCCCAGTTGCCCGGCCTCTTCCTCACCGGGCTGGAAGACGCCCCGGCCCACACCCGCAGGGTGACCGACCGTCAGGACCTGCACGACGCCGTGAGCGCCCTGACCCCGCCAGCATTCGGCAACCTCGGTCGCCCGTCGACCGGGCCGAGGACCGCCACGGAGGCGCGATGACGCTCGACCGGTACCAGGGAAATCTCCTCACCCAGACGCGGCAATGGACCAACCTGCACGATGACGAGCTGCGCCGCCGGGCCGTGCAGGCCGCCGGGGACAAGGACATGGACGCCCTCGTTTCCCTCACGACCGCCTTCCTCGCCCACCAGGGCGGGAGCGGTGTTCTGACCAGTCCGCGCACCGTCGAGGCCTATGCACTGGGAACCCGGCAGTTCGTCGCGTACGCCCAGGGACAGGCCGTCAATCTTCTGCGTCCTGGCCGCCACGATGCCCAGGGTTATATCAACGCTTTGCTCGCCGCCGGTCGCCGGCCGGCGGGCGTGCAGCTCAAGGTCGCGGCGGCCTCCTGCCTGTACCGCGCCCTGAGGTGGGCAGGCGCGACCGAGGCCGATCCCTTCCGGGACGCCCGCGTCCCCCGGGACCCCACGCCCGGCATCGTGAAGCGCCCCCCCTACTCGGAGGACGAACTCGCCGATGTGTTGGAGCAAGCGGACGTACATGCCAGGTTCCTGCTCTTCCTGACCGCTCATGCGGGGCTGCGGATCAGTGAGGCGCTCGGGCTGGAATGGGCGGACCTCGATGAAGCGGCCAGGCGAATCCAGGTCCGGTCCGGCAAGGGTCGCAGAGGCCGGGTCGTCGCGATGAGCAGCAGCCTCGCCCGGGCCACCCGGCACTACCGGGGCCTGTATGCCCCTGGTGGCCCTGACCATACCGACGGCAAACGCACGACGCCGCCCACCCGGGTCTTTCGTTACGCCGACATGATGACCGCCCGTTACCACGTGGAAAAGGCGTTCAAGGCCGCCGGGGTGAAGTTCCGGGGCTTCCACCCCGGGCGCAAATACGCGGGCACGCGGCTGCTCAGGCAGATCAAGGATTTCGGGCGGGTGGCGGCACACCTGGGCCACTCCTCGGTGGACACGACGCGCAAGGGGTACGCCCAGCTCGCCGCCGATGACCTGAAAGACGACCTCGCCGGGTGGTGAGGTCCCCGGCGTCCTGCCCCCCGGAAGGACGCGTCGTTCTCGGCGTCACACACCGGCGCCTTGCAGGTGAGGCACCCGGCAACGCCCTCCAGCGTGTCCTTGCGGTGGGCGGGAACGGGCTGGCGGTGTGCAAGAAGATCGTCGGGCGCCCCGGCGAAGGGCTGGGGGTAGACCGCACGCCAGGGCAGGGCTCCACCTTCCCGTTCACCCTGGCTGCCGTCCCCGCTCCGTCCCGGGGTTGTCCTGACGCGAGGGGGCTTCGAGGTCGCTGACCGCCTCGTCCCGGGAAAGGCCAGGACCACCGTGCCACTGGTCCGTCGCGCTTCCGCCCACACCCAGCCGCCGTGCTGTGCCAGGATGCGCCGCACCGGCACCAGACCCCTGCCCTCCAGCCGGAGCATCCCGTCCGTACCAGGGGATCGAAGCGGGTGGCCGCCTCCCCGGTGGCCTGCTCCAGCGCTGCGGCTCGCCAACCCCAGCGGGCCGAACCGACGTGAGCCTGGCGTACACCCTGCCCAGAAGCTTCCACGAGAATCCACGTCCAGGGCATTTGCCGAAAGGGGAATGGTCACCCTGAACGAAGGGAAGGGTCTCGCCCGGCCCGTTGGAGATGCCGCGCCGCGCTGAGCACGACAGTTTTCCTGTGTCAAATGCCCTGAACCCGTGACTCTTGGGCGGCTTCGCCGGGTCCCGGGCCGACACACCTTCCTGCCCGGGTCCCCCGAAGGGCGCGCAGTCCTCTCCCTCAGGTTTCCGGGAGGGTGAAGAAGAAGGTGGTGCCCAGGCCCGGGGTGCTCTCCAGCCACAACCGTCCGCCGTGACGCTCGACGATCTTCTTGCACACCGCCAGCCCGATGCCGGTGCCCTCGTACTGCTCGCGGCCGTGCAGCCGCTGGAAGATCTCGAAGATGCGCCCGTAATACTGCGCCTCGATGCCGATGCCGTTGTCGGAGACGGCGAAGCGCCACATCGCCCCGTCGCGCCGGGCCGAGACGTGAAGCTCGGGGGCCACCCCCTCCCGGTGGTACTTCAGCCCATTGGCGATCAGGTTCTGCAACAGTTGATCGAGCTGCTGCGCGTCCGCCCGGACCACGGGCAGCTCCCTGCCGCTGATCGTGGCGCCCTGCGTCCCGGCCTCTTCCCGGAGCCGCCCCACCACCCTGTTCAAGACCGCCTGGCTGTCCACGGCGCTGAGTTCGCGCTGTTGGGTATGAACGCGGGAAAAGGTGAGCAGGTCGTCCACCAGCCGCTTCATGTGTTCGCCGCCCTCCACGATCTGGCGCAGGTACAGCCTGCCGCGCTCGTCGAGCAGCGGCCCGTAGCGGCGCTCAAGGATCCCGGCGAAGCTCGTCACGGCCCGGATGGGCGCTTGCAGGTCGTGCGAGGCAATGTACGCGAACTGCTCGAGTTCCGCGTTGCTGCGCGCGAGTTCCTCGGTGCGCCGGGCCAACTCGCCCACCCCCTCGGCCCGCTCCAGGGCCAGGCCCAGACTGCGCACCACCGTCTCCATCACCGCCCGCTCCGCGCCCGACCAGGGCCGCAGCCTCCCAAACAGCACCACGGCGAAGACCCCCCGGGGCCGGCCCCCCACCATGACGGGAAAGGTGGCCGACGCGCCGATGTGGGCCACGATCTCGCTGTCGAGGTGATCGGTCTCCTCGGCATACTGGTCTTGGTAGTACGGCTCCAGGGTGGTGTAGGGCGTGAAGAGGTTGCCCGCCTCGTGGTACGGGAGGCCCGCGTCGGCCACCGCCTGCAAGGCCCCGCTGCGCAGCTCGCCCGTCTGGACCTGCTTGACCCAGCGGTCGCCCCCTGGCTCGAAGTACAGCGCGTACCCGTCGGGCAGGAGGGACAGCACCACCTGCTGGGCACGCCGGATGAGCACGTAGGGGTCGTCGTGCAGGGCGAGGTCGCGTGTGAGGTCCGCAAAGCCCTCCAGCGCCCGGGTGCGCGCGGCGAGCTCCGCGCGTTCCACCTCCAGTTGCCGCAGGTGCGCGGTGCGCTCCAGGGTGACGGTGAGTCCCCGGGCGACCGCCCGCACCAGGGCCTGTTCCCGCTCATGCCACGCGCGGGTCTCCCGGGTGCCCACGGAGAGCAGCCCATAAGTCTCCCCCCGAATCACCAGGGGGATGAAGGCGGCGGCACCGTAGGACTCGGCGTGCTGGACGCCGTTGGCCCGCCCGTCCCAGCCGTTCACAAAGACCGGCCGCCCGGAGTGCGCCGCCTCGGCGTAGTTCGGCGCGTGGACGGAGACCCCCGCCGTGATCTGCGCGACGATCTCCGGGGGAATGTCATCCGACCACACCCGCGCCTTCCACCGCTCGTCTTCACGTTCGTAGTACGCGGCGCTGACGTGCTCGATGTTGGCGCGCACGACCTCCAGGGCCTGCCGGGCCAGGACGGACACGTCACTCTCGCCTCCCACCGCCTCCTTGTAGGCGACAAAGGCGTCCAGGGCCGCGCGCTCCTCCTCCAGCTCGGCGGTGCGCGCCGCGACGCGCGCTTCGAGGTCGCGGCCGAGCTGTGCGCGTCCCAGGGCGATGGCGCACTGGGCGGCGAGGGTGCGCAGGAAGCGTTTTTCCGGCGGGGTGAACTCGTGCGGTTCCCTGAAATCGAGGATGATCGTGCCCAGCGGGGCGTCGTCGAGGAACATGGGCAGCACGGCCGTGGCGACGGCGGCCACGCCCCCCGTGCGGGCCTCCAGCTCCGGGTAGACCCGCTTCAGGTCGCCCTCGTGCTCGAAGAACAGAGGCTCGTGGCGCTTCAGGGCGTCCCCCGCGGGCACGTTGCCGTCGAGCGGCCCGTCTTGCCACACCGTCTGCGCGCCCCGCTCGTACCCCTGGGTGGCGGCGATCTCCAGGCGGTCGCCCGACGCCCCGACGAGCAGCACGGCGCCCGCGATGGCTTCCAGGGCGTCGAGGGCGGGCTCAAGCACCACCTCGAAGACCTCTTCCGGGGTCCTGGCGGCGGCGAGCGCTTCGGTCACGTCTTGCAATCGCTCGCTCAGGGAGGCGGCCGAGGTGGACGGGCTGGACACCCGGTCAGGATACCGTCGGCCGGTGGACGGGATCGAGGGGGGCCCGAACGAGGGATGAGCCCCCGGCCCTTCCGCCTCGGCCCGGGAACGGGCAGGCCTGTTCGCCCCTGGGCGCGGCGCGGTCGTCCGCCACCCGCGAACTCGTCGAGGTCATGCCCGGCCGTTACAGTCTCCCGGCGGAGAGGTCCTCCCACGTCTTCCCGGTCGCCTTTGCCGCCGCTTCCGTCGGGCCGAACTTGGAGGAGGCGTCCTGGCCGGGGCAGCGGCGGGAGAGGATTTCCCTGCGGCTGAAGCCCAGGTCCCCGAGCAGGTCGGGGGCCAGCCCGGGCAGGGGGCTGTACCCGTCGAGGCGATCCGGACCACCGCGTCGGGGTCCACCCGCTCGGGCCTGCCCAGCTTCCCCACGCCGAACCCCTTGAGGGACGTGAACCGGCAGGGGTGACCCAGAGCCGTCACCTGGGGCTGGCGGTGCCGGGCGCCCGTGTGAGCCGTTTGCGTCCCAAGGTGGGCCCGCCTCAGGACATGATCAGGCCGCCGTCCACGTTGATGGTCTGGCCCGTGATGTACGCCGCGTCCCTGGACGCGAGGAACGCGACGAGCCCGGCGACCTCCTCCGGCGTGCCGACCCGCTGCATGGGAATCTTCTCGGTGGCCCAGGCCTGCATCAGTTGGCCCTGGCCCGAGCTTCCCAGCAGGCGGCCCCAGTGTTCGTCGTTGTACTGCCACATCTCGGTCGCGATGATGCCCGGGCAGATCGCGTTGACGGTGACGCCCCGGGTCGCCAGCTCCTTGGCGAGGCTCTGGGTGATGCCGACCACCCCCATCTTCGACGCGGCGTAGTGCGGCGTGTAGATGAAGCCGTCGCGCGCCTGCCCGGAAGCGGTGTTGATCAGGCGGCCGTATCCCTGCCCCAGCATGTGCCGCGCCGCCGCCTGGCAGCACAGGAACACGCCCTTGGTGTTCACGTCCATCACGAGGTCCCACTCCGACTCGGTGAGGTCCTCGACCCGGGCGATGGTGATGACCCCGGCGTTCTGGACGGAGATATCCACCCGGCCGAAGCGCTCGACCGTCCGCGCGTACAGCGCCTCCACCTCGTCCTTCTTCGTCACGTCGCAGACGACGGCGAGGGCCTGCGCGCCCAGGGTCTCCAGCTCGGCGGCGACCTCGTGCACGCGCTCCTCGTTGGAGCTGACGACCACGTTCGCGCCCTCCCGGGCGAAGCGCAGGGCGATCCCCCGGCCCAGCCCCCGGCTCGCCCCCGTGACGACGACGACCTGATCTTTGAAGCGGCTCAGCTCTTCCATAGGGCTCCTTCCGGGAGGCGCGGCGGCACTCCCGTCAACGCGGTGCGGAGGTCTCCCGGTTCGCGCTCACCAGCAGGTGAAGCCGCCGTCCACCAGCAGGTCGATTCCGGTGCAAAACGAGGAGGCCCGCGTGGCGAGGAAGATCGCCGGGCCGACCATCTCGTCCACGGTCGCCATGCGGCCCAGCGGCGTTTCCGACTCGAAGACCCGGCGCTGCTCGGCCACCTCGGGGCGCAGGTTCATGGGCGTCAGGGTGTAGCCGGGGCTGATGGCGTTCACGCGCACGCCCCGGGTCGCCCACTCCATCGCCAGGCTGCGCGTGAGGTGGATGACGCCCGCCTTGGAGGTGTTGTAGTGCGCTTGCAGGAGGCCCCGGTTCACGATGTCACCCGACATGGAGGCGATGTTGATGATGGTGCCCCGGCCCCGGGGCAGCATGACGCGCGCCTCCGCCTGGCAGGACAGGAACACCCCGGTCAGGTTGATGTCGAGCATCCGCTGCCACTGCGCGAGTTCCATCTCCTCGGCGGGAAAGGCGTTGGCGATCCCGGCGCTGTTCACGGCGACGCTGACCGGGCCCAGCTCCGCCTCGGTGCGCGCGATGGCGGCGGCGAGGTCCTCGGCCTGGGTCACACTTCCCGTCAGCGCGAGGGCGCGCCGTCCGAGGGCCCCAATCTGCCCCACGGTCTCGGCCAGGCCCTCGCTGCCCGGCAGGTCGAAGCACGCCACGTCCGCCCCGGCCTCGGCGAGCCCCACCGCGAGGCGTTGCCCGATGCCGCTGCCCGCGCCGGTGACGAAGGCGGTCTGTCCAGTCAAAGAGAAGAGGTCCATGTCAGGGTCGTCCTTACGTGGGCAGCATCGGACCGGGGCCGACGTTGCCTGAGGGGAAGAAGGGTGGCGGCTTCGTTCAGTCCCGAACGGTGCGGCCGCGCGGGTTAAAGAGTTCTTCGGGCTCGGCGAGTTGTTCTCACCGGCTCACGCGGTCGCCAGCTCCATGACGGCCACGCCGCTCGCCTCGCTGCGGTCCAGGACGCCCATGTTGCGCCCGCGCGCGAGCACCATCACCCGGTGGGCGAGCCCCAGCACCTCCTCCAGGTCCGAACTCACCACGATGACGGCCATCCCCTCCCGCGCCAGATCGGCGATGACCTCGTAGATCGCGGCCCGCGCGCCCACGTCGATGCCCCGGGTGGGCTCGTCGAGGATGAAGAGCCTGGGGTCGCGGCTGATCCATTTGGAGATCACCACTTTTTGCTGATTCCCGCCCGAGAGGCTTCCCGCCCGGTCGTCGATCCGGCCCTTGACCCCCAGCCGCTCGATGGCCCGCTGGGCGAAGGCCCGCGCGCGCGACGGCGAGACCCAGCCGCCCCGGGAGAGGCGGTCGAGGTTGGCGAAGGTCAGGTTGTCCGCGATGGTCCCGTCGAGGAGCACCCCCTGGGCCTTGCGGTCCTCCGGCACGAGCACCACCCCCGCGCGGATGGCGTCCTCCGGCTCCCGCAGGCGCAGCGCCCGCCCGTTCAGACTGACCCGCCCGCCCTTCAGCGGGTCCGCCCCCGAGATGGCCCGCACGAGTTCGGTGCGCCCCGCCCCCACGATGCCCGCGATGCCGAAGATCTCCCCGGCACGGACCTCGAAGCTCACGTCCTGAAAGGCCCCGGTCGCCGAGGTCAGCCCCTCGACGCGCAAGACCTCCTCGGGGCGCGGGGCGGGCAGGGCCGGGAAGAGGCGGTCCACGGAGCGGCCCACCATCTGCTCGACGAGCACACGCACCGGCACGGCGGCGGTGTCGTGCTGGGCGACCAGCCGACCGTCGCGCAGCACGGCCACCCGGTCGGCGATGCGGGCGATCTCCTCCAGGCGGTGGCTGATGTAGATAAAGGACACGCCCCCCGCCCTGAGCGCCTCGATCTGGGCAAAGAGGTGGTCCGTCTCCTCGCCCCCGAGCGCGGCGGTGGGCTCGTCGAGGATCAGCAGCCGCGCGTTCAGGGTCAGCGCCTTGGCGATCTCGACCTGCTGCTTGGCCGCCACCCGCAGACTTCCCACGAGGCGGCGGGCGGGGACGTTCAGGCCCAGACGTTGAAGCTGGACTTCGGCCCGCTCCTCCATCGTCTTGCGGTCGATGCACCCGCCCCGCATGGGGAGGTGCCCCAGGAACACGTTCTCGGCGATGCTGAGGTCGTTGAGCAGCTTGGTCTCCTGGTGGATCAGGGCGACCCCGTGGTGGATGGCGTCGCCGGGCGAAGTGGGCGCGTAGGGCTGGCCCTGCCACGTCATCTCGCCGAAGTCGGGCCTCACCAGCCCCGCGATGATCGAGGACAGGGTGGACTTGCCCGCGCCGTTCTCGCCCAGCAGCGCGACCACCTCGCCGGGGCGCACGTCGAGGTCGATGTGGTCGAGCACCACGTTCTGCCCGTAGCGCTTGCCCACGCCCCGCACGCTGAGGCCACCCGGGAGGGCCGGGGAGGAAGGGTCGAGGGGGATGGTCATGCAGGCACCTCCGTTCGGGGTCGGGGGGACGGGGCCCGGGACAGGGGCAGGCTCCGTCCCCGGCCGGGCTCAGGGGTGGTTTTTCAGGAACGGCGCGACGTTGGCCCTCGTCGTCAGGGTGGCCGCTTGCAGTTGGACCTTGGGCACGGCCTTCTTGTTGATCAGGTCGAGCGCCGACCTCACCGCGAGCTGGCCCATGTACTGGGTGCGCTGGGTCATCGTGGCGGCCAGCGTCCCCGACTGCACGGCTTGCAGGCCCGCCGTGTCCCCGTCGAAGCCGACGACCATGATCTTGCCGCCCTGGCCCCCGACCTTGGTGGCCTGCGCGGCGCCCAGCGCGAGGGCGTCCGCCCGCCCGAAGAAGACGGTGATGTCGGGGTTCTTCTGGAGCATGTCCTGCGCGATGTTGAAGCCCTCGTCCTGCGCCCAGGCGGTGCTGGCCTGCCTGGCGACGACCTTGAGGCCCGCGCACTTGGCGAGCGCCTGGGTAAAGCCCTTGTCGCGGTCCTGCTCGGGGGTGGTGCCGAGCTGGCCCTGGATGATCGCCACGTTGCCCTTGCCGCCCGTCTGCTTGCACACGTAGTCGCCCAGCGTCCGGGCGGCGGCCACGCTGTCGGTGGCGATAAAGGTGTCCCCGGGGGCCCCGGCGGCGTTGCGGTCGACGTTCACCACGGGAATCCCGGCGGCGCGGGCGGCCCGCACCGGCACGGCGGCGGCGGTGGCACCCGCCGGGATGTAGATGATGGCGTCCACGCCCCGGGCGATCAGGTCCTGAATCTGGCTGACCTGGGTGGCCGAGTCGCCCTTGGCGTCCACCGTGATCACGGTGATGCCCTGCGCCCCGGCGGTGCGCTCGACCGACTGCTTGATCTGGTTGAAGAAGTTGGCCTGGAGGTTGGCGACCGCCAGCCCGATGGTCACCTTCTTGCCGGGGGTCTGGGCCTGCGCCGGGGACGCGGCGAGCAGCAGGGTGAGGGCGGAGACGGCGAGGGTGATCATGCGGGGACGGGTCATCTGGAACTCCTTGGGGAAAGGGGATGGGAGGCCGGGGGCGGACAGGAACGGGAGGTCAGGGGAGAGGGGGTGGAGCGGGGCTTTACCGTTCACGGCGCCGCAGCGAGTCGATGGACACCGCGACGGCGATCACGACGCCGATCACGATCTGCTGGACGAAGGGCGAGACGCCGATCAGGTTCAGGCCGTTGCGCAGGATGCCGATGATGAAGACGCCGATGATCGTCCCGCCGATGCTGCCCACCCCGCCCGCCAGGCTGGCCCCGCCGATCACGACCGCCGCGATGGCGTCGAGCTCGTAGCCGGTGCCCGCGCTGGGCTGCGAGGAGTCGAGCCGGGCGGCCAGCACGACCCCGGCCAGACCGGCCAGAACGCCGGAGGCGACGTAGACCCAGGTGGACACCCGCCGCACGGCGATGCCCGCCAGCCGCGCGACCTCGGGGCTCCCGCCGATGGCGTACAGGCTGCGCCCGGCCGCCCGGTAGCGCAAGAAGGCGGCGGCGGCGAGCGAGAGCACGATCAGGAGGGCCACCGTGGCCGAGAGGAAGCCGAAGTGCCGCACGATGGCGAGGTTGGTAAACCACTCGGGGTAGCCCACGATCTGCTCGCCGTTGGTGATGATGTTCGCCAGGCCGCGCGCCACCGACAGCATCGCCAGGGTGGCGATGAAGGCGGGGAGCCTGAGCCGCGTGACGAGCAGGCCCGAGACCAGTCCGCACAGCCCGCCCACCCCCAGCGCGCCGAGAATCGCCACCGGGAACGGCCAGCCCTGGTTGTTCGCCAGCCAGCCCATCACCATCATCGAGAGGGCCAGCACCGCGCCGACCGACAGGTCGATGCCCCCGATGATGATCACGAACGTCATCCCGATGGCGAGGATGCCCAGCACCGTCATCTGGTCGAGGACGTTGAGCAGGTTGCGCACCGACAAGAAGGCGTCGGTCGAGAGCGACATCACGGTGAACAGCAGGATCAGGCCGATCAGGGGGCCGCTGGTCCCGAGCAGGCCCCGCCACCAGGGCGACGGGCGGGTCGAGGCGGCGGACGGATCGAGTTTGACCGTGGGTTGCATGTCAGAGCCCCTTTACACTCGGTGAGAGGGCGGGGAGGGCGGACGGGGAGGACCGCAGCCGCGCCCGGTCCACCGCCGCGAGCCAGCGGTCCCGCAGCCTCCGGCGGGCGGCGGCGTCCAGCCCGGGGCGGAAGGTCTGCCGTTCGCGGGGCAGGGCCCGCAGCGCCCCCCAGTCCCACAGCCCGGCGCCCAGCCCCGCCAGGTGGGCGACCCCCAGCGCCGAGAGTTCCGCGTGCTGGGACCGCAAGACTGCCGTGCCCATCAAGTCCGCCTGGCGCTGCATCAGGTGCCCGTTGGCCGTGGGGCCGCCGTCGGTGTAGAGCGCCCCGAGTTGCCCCGCGCTGCGGTTGACCGCCTCCACCACGTCGGCCACCTGCTGCGCGATGGAGTCCACGGCGGCGTAGGCCAGGTCGGCGCGGGTGGTGCCCAGCGAGAGGTTGCTGATCAATCCGACCGCCTCCTCGTCCCACCAGGGCGCCCCCAACCCGCCGAAACCGGGCACCAGCGTCACCGGGCTGTCCTCCACCGTGGCGGCGAGGTCGGCCAGTTCGCCCGGCGTCAGGTTCAGCAGCTCGGCGACCCACCTCAGGGCGGCCCCGGCGGAGCGGATGTTCCCCTCGGCGGCCAGTTGGCGGCGCCCGTCCAGACTCCACGCCACCGTGAGGCACAGGCCGGGGTCGAGCCCCTCGGCGCCCTCCAGCAGCCCCATCACCGAGGAGCCGGTGCCGTAAGTCGCCTTGACCGCCCCGGGGGTAAAAGCGCCGTGCGCGAAGAGGGCGGAGTGCGAGTCACCCATGACGGCGTGGATGGGTGTACCGTCCGGCAGCGGGGCCAGCCCCCGCAGGGCAGGGAAGGGACCGTTCGAGGACCGCACCTCGGGCAGGGCCGCCCGGGGCACCCGGAAGAGGCGCAGCAATTCCTCGTCCCACTCGCCCGTCCGCACGTTCAGGAGCTGGGTGCGCGAGGCGTTGCCGTGTTCGGTGAGGTGCTCGCCGGTGAGCTTGAAGAGCAGCCAGGAGTCCACCGTGCCCAGGCACAGCTCTCCCCGCGCGCTGCGCTCCCGCCCCGGATCATAGGTGTCGAGCAGCCACGCCGCCTTGCTCGCCGAGAACATCGGGTCGAGAGGTAAACCGCTGCGTTCGCGCACCAGGGCGGCCACGGCGGGCTGGCGCAGGTCGTCTCCCAGCGACGTGCGCTGGTCCTGCCAACTGATCAGCGGCGAGACCGCCTCCCCGCTGGCCCGGTCCCACAGCAGGTACGACTCCCGCTGGGTGCTCAGGCCCACGGCCAGCACCCGGGCCGGGTCCTCGTGGGACAGGCAGACCCGGACGGCCTGCCGAACGCTCTGCCACACCTCCTCCGGGTCCTGGTTGACCCAGCCGGGGCGGGGATGCCCCTCGGACAGGGGGGCGCCGCCCCGCGCCACGATCTCCCCGCCCGCGTCCACGAGCAGGCACTTGCTGCCGCTGGTGCCCTGGTCAATCGCCAGGACGCAGGACCCGGCGGGGGATACTCGGTCGCCGGACATCCGCTAGCGCAGCAGCTCCAGGGCGGCGTCGGCGATGCCCCGGGCAGTCAGGTGGAAGTGTTCGAGGAGGTAGGCCGCCGAGCCCGTGGGCGCGAATTCCGTCACGCCCAGCGTCCGCATCGGGGTGGGGTGGTTGACCGCCAGCACGTGCGCGACCATCGAGCCCAGGCCCCCGCGGGTGGTGGCCTCCTCGGCGGTCACGACCCGCCCGGTCTCGCGGGCGGCGGCGAGCACGGCGGCCTCGTCGAGCGGCTTGACCGTCGCCATGTTCAGCACCCGGGCTTCAAACCCCTGCGCCGCGAGCAGGTCGGCGGCCTCCAACGCGCGGGAGACGGTCGTGCCCGTACCGATCAGGGTCACGTCTCCCCCCTCCCGCAGGGTGACCGCCCGGCCCAGCTCGAAGGTCACGTCCGGTGGTGTGACGGCGGGGACCTTGAAGCGTCCGACGCGCAGGTACACCGGCTTGTCCGTGCTCGCCGCCCAGGCCACCGCCTCGCGGGTCTGCTGCGGGTCGGCGGGCACCACGATGGTCATGTTGTCGAGGGCGCCTATCCACGCGAAGTCCTCGATGGAGTGGTGGGTGGGCCCCAGTTCGCCATACGCCATCCCGGGGCTCATGGCGCACAGCACGACGTGGAAGTTGCTGTAGGCCACGTCGGCCTTGATCTGCTCCAGCGCCCGCCCGGTCAGGAAGGGCCCGGCGGCGCACACGAAGGGGATGAAGCCCCCGTTGGCGAGCCCCGCGCCCACACCCACCATGTCCTGCTCGGCGATGCCGACGTTGATCAGCCGGTCCGGAAACTCCTTTTGGAAGGCGCCGAGGTTGCTCGACCCCACCGAGTCGTTGCACACCGCCACGATGCGCGGGTCCTGGCGGGCGAGGCGGATCAGCTCCTCGGCGAAGGCCTGGCGGTTGTCGAAGGTGGGGGCACTCTCCTGCACGGCGGTCACGCTTCCAGCTCCTTTCTCGCCTGCTCGACCTGTTCCCTGGAGGGCACCTTGTGGTGCCACTCCACCCGGTCCTCGATAAACGACACGCCCTTGCCCTTGACGGTGTGGGCGATGACGCAGCGGGGCCGCTCGCCGGGCGCGAGGCTGAAGACCTCGTACAGCGCCGCGTGATCGTGGCCGTCCACCTCGTGGACCTCCCAGCCGAAGGCGCGCCACTTGTCGGCCAGCGGTTCGAGGGAGTTGGTGTCCTCGGTGCGGGCACCCTGCTGGAGGCGGTTGCGGTCCACGACGGCGGTGAGGGTCCCCAGGCGGCGGTGGGCGGCGGTCATGATGGCCTCCCAGTTGCTGCCCTCCTGGAGCTCGCCGTCGCCCAGCACGACGTAGGTGCGCCAGGGTTGCGGGCTCAGTTCGCTGGCGATGGCGCAGCCCACCGCTACGGGCAGGCCGTGGCCGAGTGGGCCGGTATTCGTCTCGATCCCCAGCACCTTGTTGCGGTTGGGGTGCCCGTTGAGCATCGAGAGCGGGTCCATGAACGTTCCCAACGCCGAGACCGGGAAAAAGCCGCTGTGGGCCAGCGCGGCGTAGAGGGCGGCGGCGGCGTGCCCCTTGCTGAGGATGAAGCGGTCGCGCTCGGGCCAGTCGTGCTCCTGGGGCCGCACGTGCAGCACCGAGGAAAAGAGCGTGGCGAGGATGTCGGTGACCGAGAAGTCACCGCCGATGTGCCCGAGCCCGGCATGCTCGATCATCTCCAGCACGGAGAGACGGACGGACCGGCTCAGGGCCCTGGCCTGCTCCTCGCGCTCGGCGGCGTCGAGGCTCGCCAGCCTGGCGGGACGGACCGGCATGCGGATGGACGGGATCGTCGTCATGCTTCCTCCTGGGATTGAAGCCCCAAACTCTGAATATCTATTCGGCTCTGAATTGATATTTAGTATGGAGGCGACCCCGGGGGTTGTCAAGCAGGGGGACCGGGGCGGTCAGCTCCGGCAAGGCAAGAGGGGAAAGGTGCGGGCCGCACCCCTGATCTGGCAGACCAGAGAAGACGGTCCCCTCAACGGGGAGTGGGCGACTTCGCCGCGTGTTCGTCACGGGAAAGCAGAAGGAAACTTCTCCCCCGAGTGACCCGGCCGTTTGGAGGAGAGACCGGCGTCCCTGGCTGCCGGTCGCCTGGTGACTCCGTGCAGGCGACCGCGGAGCCAGGGCAATCCCGGAAGCGCGGGCGTCCACCCAAGCCGCCACCGCGCGGGCCGTCTCCAGCGCCGCCACCGGACCGTTCCCCCTGACCCCGGCTGAGGTGGGTGGGGGACGGCCCCATATCCCCGGAGGGAGAGACTGTTATAATAGATACACTCTCCAGGGGCCGGAGGATGACTGGGCCCGCCCCCTTGCCCGAGGTCACCCATGACTGGTTTGCGTGTGCGTTCGCTGGGAGCCATCGAGGTCGCGCGGGACGGCCAGCCGGTGAGGTGGGGCGCGGGGAGCGCACGTGACCTGGTGTTCCTGCTGCTCGCCCGGCCGGAGGGGCTGACCCGCGACGAGATCATCGACGCGCTGTGGCACGAGGACGCCGGTGACCGCAGCGGCAACCGCTTTCGTGTGGCGCTGCACCGCGCCCGCACGGCGTTGGGGGGCCCGGGCAGCGTTGTGGAGCTTCACGGGGCCTACCACCTCTCGGACGGGGTGTTGCGCTCCAGCGACGTGTTTGCGCTCTACGCGGCGCTCCACGAGGCCGAGCACTCGGAGGGAGAGGCCCGCTTCCGGGCGCTGAGCCGGGCCGTCGAGACGTACGGGGGCGACTTCCTGCCCCACGTCCAGGCCGAGTGGGCGCGGGCCGCGCGGGAGGAATACCGGGGCGTGTACACCCGGGCACGCCTGGAGCGCTCCTTGCTGCACTGCGAGGGACTGCACTGCGACCTGGCGGTCCGTGACCTCGCCCTGGCCCTGCGCGCCGACCCCTACATCGGGGAGAATTACCACCAGAAACTCATGACCTGCCTCTCGGTGGTGGAGGGCCGGTACGCCGCCACCGAACACTACCGCCGCTTCCTGCGCTTTTTGCGAGAGGATCTGGGCGACACCCCCATGCCCGAGACGGTCGCCTTGGCGCAGCGGCTCAAGGCGGGCGAGCCCATCTGCGTCCGCGGCCACCGGGACGCCCTCCCCCGCTTCCACACCTGCCCCCTCACGGCCGACGGGACCTGCCCCGGCCCCTACGCGGAGCTGCTGAAGCTCGCCTGAACAGCGGGCGCCGGGAGCGCAGGGCCCGCGCCCACCGCCTGACGGTAACGGCCCGGTAACCGCCGGGGCACACCCTCGACCCATGACCAGAACTTCGGCAGGGCGGACGGGGCGATCTCGTTTCGACCAGTTCACCGATTGGCTGACCCAGGAACAGCGCCTCGTGCGGGCTGGGCAGCGGCAGGCCGTCGGCGTCGGCGTGGTGGGCGTGCAGGAGGCGCCCTCCATGACGGCGGTCGCGCAGGCGCTCGCCCCCATCGGCGTGGGGGTCCAGAGCCTCTCCCCCGCCGGGCTGGCCGCGCAGGCGCTTGCCCCCACCGCGATGGGCGCACAGGCCTTGCCGCCCGGAACCCTCGCCGCCCAGGCCCTCGCGCCGACCGCCGTGGGCGTGCAGCTTACCCTCCCCGGGGCGCTGTCGGTGCAGGCGGTGGCCCTCTTCGCCGTCGGCGTGCAGTGCGTGGCGCCGGGTGGGGTGGCGGTGCAACACGTCGCCCCGGGGGGCATCGCCGTGCAGATCGTCGCGCCGGGGGCGGTGGCGCGGCAGGTCGCGGCGCCCGGAGGCTTTTGCCTGCGCGTTCCCTTCCCGGCACGCCTCCCCTAACCCAGACCGCGCCGTTCCTGACGGTCCAGCACCCGCAGCGCCGCCATGCCGCCGGGAACGTTCAGGCCCGAGATCAGAAAGACCGCGTGCAGCCCCCTCCGCAGATGCAGCCTGGACTGGGGACGCCGCGCCACCCTGCCTGCGGGGCAAGATCACGCCGTCCCCGGGCGCCGGGTAGACCGTCTGAGTGCCCCTCCACGCTCTTCTTTTAATTAATACAAGCAGGGTTGTTTCCTTTCTTCTTCAACACTCCCACCGTCATCAACTGACGTCTCATCCGTCAGACTCGCCTGCGCACATGCCCCCGGCAAGATGGAGGCCGACGCCAGGACGGTCTTCCTCCAGCCTGATCTCCCACCGCTGGCCCATGTCACGGCGTTCCAGTTGGAGACTCAGGAGGGCTTACGGGGCTTCTCGCCCATGTTGAATCCTTCTATTAATTGTGTGGGCGACAGCCTGCATCTGTCGCAACGCGGCGGCAGTTCCACGGACCGGAGGGCTCTATTGATCAAACAGAGGCTGAGTTGGCGGCGTCCTCAAGTGCGGGGGAATGGATGGGTCATCCAACACCAGCGGTATATAGAGTGTAGTATATCACTGTGCCCGTGACGCTCACCGATCTGCTGGCCGCCCTCGTCCGCATCGACTCCACGAACCCCGCGCTCGTTCCCGGTGGTGCCGGTGAGACGGTCATCGCCCGCTTCGTCACCACCTGGCTCACCGCCCACGGCATTCCCGCCGAACTCGACGAGGCGGCTCCCGGTCGCCACAGCGTCATCGCGCGTGTTCCCGGCACGGGGGGCGGCCGCTCCCTGATGCTGAATGCCCACCTCGATACCGTCGGCACCGGGGGGCTGCCCGGTCTCCTGGGGCCCGTGGTGCGTGACGGCCGCATGTATGGCCGCGGCACGTACGATATGAAGGGTGGGCTGGCCGCCTGTCTCCTCGCTCTGCTGGAGGCGCGAGACGCGGGTCTGCGCGGCGACGTCCTCCTCACCGCGGTTGCGGATGAGGAACACGCCAGCCTCGGCATCCAGTCGGTCCTCCTGCGCGTCACCGCCGACGCCGCCATCGTCACCGAACCCACCGAGCTGAACGTCTCCGTGGCGCACAAGGGCTTCACGTGGCACGAGATCACCACCTTCGGCCGCGCGGCGCACGGGTCGCGCCCGGACCTCGGGATCGACGCCATCGCCCACATGGGCCGGGTCCTCGGGGGGCTCGAGGCCCTCGGCCGGGACCTCGCCGCCAGGCCCGCCCACCCCCTGCTCGGCCACGGCAGCCTGCACGCCTCGCTCATCACGGGGGGGCAGGACCTCTCCAGCTATCCCGGCCGCTGCACCCTGCGGGTGGAACGCCGCACCCTTCCCGGAGAGACCCCCGAAGGCGTCACCCGGGAGATCGACGCGCTCCTCGGCGAACTGGCCGCCGACGCCACCTTCCGCGCCGAGCACCGCCTCACCCTCGCCCGGGAGCCGTTCGGCGTCGGGCAGGACGAGCCCATCGTTCAGAGCCTGCGGACGGCCGCGGCGGGCGTGCTGGGTGGGCCTCCCGCCCTCATCGGCCAGAGCTTCTGGATGGACTCGGCGTTTCTCGCCGCGGCGGGCATCCCCACCGCCGTGTTCGGCCCCCGCGGCGCGGGCGCACACGCCGCCGAGGAATGGGTGGACCTCGCCTCGGTCGAACGCTGCCGCGAGGTCCTGTCGGCCACCATCCGCGACTTTTGCGCCTGAGCGCCCTTCACCCCGGAGAGACCCCGATGACCCGAGCCACGGACCGGCCGCGCGCCTACTTCAACCCCGCCACCACGACCTTCTCCGGGGCTTCAGACGCCCGCCTGCTGGACTTCCACCGCCGACTTCCCGGCTACGCCCCCACGCCCCTGGTCCGCGCGCCCTACCTCGCCGCGGCCCTCGGTGTCCGTGAGGCCTGGGTCAAGGACGAGGCCAACCGCCTGGGCCTGCCCGCGTACAAGGTTCTCGGGGCGTCCTGGGCGACGTACCGCGAACTCGGCACCCTCTTCGGACCCTGGCGGCCGTGGAACACGCTGGATGAGCTGGCCGGACAGCTCCGGGCGCATCTGCCGCTCACGCTCGTGACCGCCACGGACGGCAACCACGGCCGCGCCGTGGCCCGTGTCGCCCGCTGGCTGGGCCTGGGCGCACAGGTTCTCGTTCCGCAGGACATGGTTCCGGCCCGCCTTCAGGCCATCGCGGACGAGGGGGCGCGGGTGGATGTGGTGCGAGGCACGTACGACGAGGCGGTCGCGCGGGCCGCACAGCTCGCGGACGAGCGGCACCTCGTGATCAGCGACACGGCCTGGGCCGGGTACACCCGCGTCCCCGGCTGGGTGGTCGAGGGGTACGGCACGATCTTTCGGGAGATCGACCGGCAGCTCGTGGCGCTGGGGGCGCGGGGGCCGGACGTGGTGGCCGTGCAGATGGGCGTCGGTTCGCTGGCGACGGCGGCCGTGCAGCACTACCGCGCCCCGGGGCGGGAGACCCGCGTGGTGGGGGCCGAACCGGTGCGCGCCGCCTGTGTGCTGCACTCCCTGGAGGCGGGAGAGCTGACGGAGGTCCCGGGGCCGCACCCGTCGATCATGGCGGGTCTGAACTGCGGCAACACCTCACCGCTGGCGTGGCCCTACCTGCGAGGGGGGCTGAGCGCCTCCGTCGCCCTTCCCGACGCGCGGGCCGAGGAGGCGACGCGGCTCCTCGCGCGCGACGGTGTGACCTCCGGGGAGAGCGGCGCGGCGGGCGCGGCCGGGCTGCTGGAGCTGCTCGCGGGGGAATTTGGCCCGCGGGCGCGGGAGGTGCTGGGGATCACACCGGAGAGCACGGTCCTGGTGATCTCGACCGAGGGCGCCACCGACCCGGGGGCGTACGCCCGCATCCTGCGCGGGGAGGGCTGAACATGCTCGACCCCGCCCGGACCATCGCCGAACTGCGTGCCCTGCACGGGCTCACAGGCGACCGGCACGGCGCGCAGCGCGTCGCGTTCACGCCCTCCTGGAACGCCGCGCGGGCCTTTCTCCTGCAAAAGCTCGCGGACCTCCCCGTGACGGTGGAGACGGACCCGGCGGGGAATCTCTGGGCGACCCTTCCGGGAGAATCGGAGCAGGAGCTGTGGATCGGGGGGCACCTGGACAGCGTTCCGAACGGTGGCTGGCTCGACGGCTGCCTCAACGTGTTCGCGGGCCTGGAGGTGTTGCGGCGGATTCAGGGCGAGTCCGCGGGACGGCCTCCGGTCACCGTGCGGCTGGTGGACTGGGCCGACGAGGAGGGCCGCTTCGGACACAGCCTGTACGGCTCCAGTGCCGTGAGCGGCCACCTGGACCCCGAACGCGCCGGAGTCCTGACCGACCGGAGCGGCGTCACCCTGCGGGGCGCCCTGCGGGGCGCCGGCATCGACCTCGACTGCGCGTCCGCGGCGCAGGCGCAACGCCGGAAGGCCGGGGCGTACATCGAACTGCACATCGAGCAGGGCCCTGTTCTGGAGCGTCTCGGGCTGCCCCTGGGGGCCGTGCTCGGGACGTGCGGCGCCCTGCGGCACCTCATCACGGTGACGGGCCGCGCGGCCCACGCGGGCAGCACGCCGATGGACGCGCGTCAGGACGCGCTGCTGGTGCTCGGCCGGCTCAGCGGGGAGATCTACGCGGTGGCGGAACGGCACGGGGGCGTCTGCACCATCGGCAGCGTGAGGACGGCGCCGGGCATCCCGACGAGCGTGGTCGAGACCTGCGAGTTCACCCTCGATCAGCGGCACCTCGACCCGGCCGGGCTCGCGGCCCTCTGGCAGGACGCGCGGGCGAGCCTCACCCGCTTCTGCGAGGAGGGCGGGTGCTCCTTCACGGTGGCCGAGCTGTTCCGGATCGAACCGGTGCCCTTCCATCCGGACCTGATCGACGCGGGCGAGCAGGCGATCCTGGAGGTGACGCGGGCCGCCCACCGCCTGCCGAGCGGGCCGCTCCACGACGCGGCGCAGGTGGCGCGCGCGGGCGTCCCCGCGGTCATGCTCTTTGTCCAGAGCCTCGGCGGGCTCAGCCACAACGCGGCGGAGGACACGCGCACGGAGGACCTGGAACTCGCCGTGCGCGCGCTGGACCGCCTGGCGGAGCGGGTGATGACCTGGATGGGGACGCGCCAAGCCCATGGCGCTGCCGATGGGGAGACCGCGCGCCGAGGCCGGTGAGGAGGCGGTGGGGCGATCCGGTGGGAACGGACGGACCGCCGCTCGTCTCCCCCCCTCGCTCACGGCACACGCAGCGACAAGACCTGCGCCCGGTGGACAGCGAGGCGGTGTTTGACCCGTGGCTCGGCGCTTGCAAGCCGAGCCGGTGAAGCCGGGTGCGACCCTCACCCGGGGGGGTCGCCGCAGGTGCTGGCCGACCGGCCACACCCCGATCAACTGTTGCAGAACCTTATCTCCAATGGGCTGAAGGACCACCGGGAGGGGGTGGCCCCACCGGCACCGGGCTGGCGGTGTGCAAGAAGATCGTCGAGCGTCACAGCGGACGGCTGTGGCTGGAGAGCACCCCGGGTCAGGGCACCACCTTCTTCACCCTCCCAGGGGGTAGGGACTTCCCGGGCTGTGGGAGCTATGGTCCGCTCCCCGCCGGGCGACCCGACCGTTCGGTGGCTTGACACCCGAACTGTAAACGCTTACAGTCGTGGCACCGATGGAACCGACAATCAAGGATGTGGCGAGGCGCGCGAACGTCTCGACCGCGACGGTTTCCCGGGTCCTGAACGGGCAGCACTGGGTCGCGGAGGAAACCAGAGCCACCGTGCTCAAGGCCGTTCAGGACCTGAACTACAAGCCCAATGCCATCGCGCGCAGCCTGATGCAGGCCCAGACCAAGACGCTGGCGATCATCTTCCCCAACGTCTCGGACATGTTCTCCGGCACGGTGCTCAGCGGGGTCGAGGACGCGGCCCATGCCCGCGGGTTCAGTGTGATCGTCTGCAAGACGGGGGGCGGGTACGAGCGCACGCTCGATTATCTCCAACTGCTGGCGGAAAAGCGCGTGGACGGCATCATCTTCGCCAGTGAGGTGTTGCGCAGGGAATACGCCAGCTTTATCCAGAAGTTGCGTATTCCGCTGGTGGTCTTTTCGGGCGAGAGCGCCGATCCCGACATCCCCACCATCCGCTGCGACGACCGTCAGGCGGCCTACACCGCGACGGCTTACCTGATCAGCCAGGGCCACGAGCGCATCGGCCTGCTGTACGGGGGCGCCCACGAGACCCCGGAGCAAAACGGCCGGGTGCTGGGCTTTCACGAGGCGCACCGGGATCACGGGCTGGCCGTGGAACCCGGGCAGGTCCTGCTTATGAACGGGTTTGCCTTCAAAGACGGGCAGGCCGGAGGGACCGCCCTCCTGGGTCAGGCGAGGGGGCTGACGGCCATCTTCGCCAGCAGCGACGAACTCGCGCTGGGCGTCATGTCCGCCGCGCGCACCAAGGGCATCCGGGTGCCGGACGACCTCAGCGTGATGGGATTCGACGATCTTCCCCTGGCCGAGATGAGCCTGCCGCCGCTCACCACCGTGCGCCAGCCCCTCTACGGCATGGGGCGCAGAGCGGCCACCCTGCTGCTCGACCACATTCAGGACATCCGGAAACTGGAAGGGCACGTCGCCTTTCCCACGACCATCGTCGAACGGCAGAGCGTGCGCAGACTCTAGAGCGGGCGTCCGGCAGCCGGGGGTCAGCGCCCGGACCTGTAAGCGCTTACTGGTAAGGGGGCCCTATGGCGTGGTGGAAAGAAAGCGTCGTGTACCAGATCTACCCCCGCAGCTTCCTCGACACGGACGGCGACGGCATCGGTGACCTGCGGGGGATCACCGCCCGGCTGGATTACCTGCATACGCTCGGCGTGGACGTGATCTGGCTGTGCCCGGTCTATCAGTCCCCGAACGACGACGGCGGCTACGACGTCTCCGACTACCGGGCCATCCTGCCCGAGTTCGGGACGATGGAGGACTTCGGCGAGCTGCTCGCCGAGACGCGTCGGCGCGGGATGCGGCTGGTGATGGACCTCGTGGTGAACCACACCAGCGACGAGCACCCCTGGTTCGTGGAGGCGCGGCGGTCAAAGGACAATCCCTACCGCGACTTCTACATCTGGCGGCCGGGCAAAGGCGGCGGGCCACCCAACAACTGGGGCTCGCACTTCGGCGGCTCGGCGTGGAAGTACGATCCCCAGACGGGCGAGTATTTCCTGCACCTCTTCTCCGAGCGGCAGCCCGACCTGAACTGGGACAATCCCCGGGTCCGCGAGGAGGTCTACGACATGATGGGCTGGTGGCTGGACCGGGGCCTGGGCGGCTTCCGGATGGACACCATCAACATGCTCTCCAAGGCGCCCGACTTTCCCGAGGGGACCGTGCGGGGCGACTACCCCTACCCGCTCGCCGAGGAGCACTTCCTGAACGGGCCGCGCCTGTTCGAGTACCTGCGGGAGATGAAGGAGCGGGTGCTGGACCGCTACGACGTGCTCACCGTCGGCGAGACCCCCGGGGTCAGTCCCGAACTCGGCGTGGCCTACACGCACGAGACCCGGGGCGTGCTGAGCATGATCTTCCAGATGGAGCACATGGCGCTCGACGCCGACCCCGCCCACCCCACGCCCCGGTGGACGAAGGTGCCCTGGAGCCTCGCCGAACTCAAGCGCGTCACGACCCGCTGGCAACACGCCCTGCACGGCCAGGGGTGGAACAGCCTGTACCTCTCCAACCACGACGTGCCCCGGATGGTCTCCCGCTTCGGGGACGACGGGGAGTACCGGGTCGAGTCGGCCAAACTGCTCGCCACCTTCTTGCACACCCTCCAGGGCACGCCCTACATCTATCAGGGCGACGAGATCGGCATGACGAACGTGCAGTTCCCCTCCATCGAGGACTACCGCGACGTGGACGCCCTGAATTTCTACCGCGAGCGGGTCACCGAGGGAGGCGGCGACCCCGCAGACACCCTCGCGCGCATCCACCTCAAGGGCCGCGACAACGCCCGCACGCCGATGCAGTGGGACGCCGGGCCGAAGGCCGGGTTCACGACCGGCACGCCCTGGATCGGGGTCAATCCCAACCACACGTGGATCAACGTCGAGGCGGCCCTGGGCGACCCCGGTTCGGTCTTCTGGTACTACCGCGACCTGATCCGGCTGCGGCGCACCCACCCGGTGATCGTGGACGGGCGCTACGACCTCCTCCTGCCCGACCATCCCCAGGTGTACGCCTACACCCGGACGACCGGGGGTGAACACCTGCTCGTCTTGCTCAACTTCAGCCGGGAAGCGGTGACCCTGCCCTGGCCCGGCGACCCTCCCGCACCCTCCACGCGGCTCCTCCTGGCGAACTACGGGGCGCCGGAGGAACCGGAGCCGACACTGACCCTCCGTCCCTACGAAGCGCGGGTGTACCTCACCTGCCCCGGGGAGGGTGATCGTATGGCCTGATTCGCCCTGCGCAGTCCCCGCACCACGTCCCCCCGGTCCTCGTGGAAGGCGCCCCCACCGCGGTGGCCCTCCCCCCCCGGTCCTGTCGGTTTCCCCGCTTCTCGCCCAGGAGGCCTCCCACATGAAGCACCGCACCCGCATGACGTTCCTCGCGCTGTCCCTGCTCGCCTCCAGCGCCCGCGCCGCCACCGAGATCGAGTTTTACGTCGGCAACAAGGGCGTCGAGACCTGGAAGCAGCTTTTCGCCGCCTTCGAGAAGCAAAATCCCGGAATCAAGGTGAACCTCACCGTGCCGCCGGACTTCGTGGCCGTCCTCAAGACCCGCATCGTGAAGAACAAGGCGCCCGACATCGTGGCGATGGGCGGGGACACCAACTTCAAGGGCTTTGCGGAGGGCGGCGTGTTCAAGGACTACGCCGCAGACCCCCTCGTGAAGAAGGTCAAGCCGATCTACGTGCAGCAGCTCCAGGCCATCGTGGGCGGGAAAGAGGTGTACGGCATTCCCTACACGGCCAACACCATCGGCCTGATCTACAACGTGGACAAGCTCAGGGGGCTGGGGCTTGAACCCCCCAAGACCTACGCGCAGTTCATCGCGGCCCTGAAAAAGGCGAAGGCGGCGGGCCAGACGCCCCTGACCCTGACCCTCAAGGACGCCTGGGTCACCTTGCCCTTCATGAACGCCATCGCCGTGAACACCGTGCCCGCCAACTTCGCCGCGCAGAAGACCGCCGGGAAGGCCACCTTCCAGCAGGCCTACAGCGGCGTGGCCGACAAGATGCTCGAGATCGCCGGTTACAGCCAGAAAGACCCGTTGGGCACGAGCTACGCCGACGGCACCGCCGCCTTCGCCCGGGGGGGCAGCGTGTTCTACATCCAGGGGGACTGGTCGCTGCCGGACATCCTGGCGGCCAATCCGGGCGTCAAGGTGGCGATGGTGCCCTTCCCGGCCACCAACGGGCAAAACCGGGTCGTCAGCAGCGTGGACCTGCTGCTCGCCTCGTCGAAAAGCACCCGGCACCCCGCCGAGGTCGCCAAGCTGCTCGGGTTCCTGACGACCCCGCAGAACGTGAACACCTTCCTCAAGGCGGTCAACGCCCCGTCCGTACAGGTGGGGACCGTCCCCACGGACCCCCGGCTCTCGGCCATGCGGGCGAGCTACGCCGGCGGCAACATCGCGGGGGCGCCCTTCAACCTCTTCCCGCCCGGCCTGTCCGCCGAGACCTACTGGCAGGCCATGTTGCAGGACAAGAACAAGGCCAAGGCCCTGAGCGGCCTGGACAAGACCTGGGCGGACGTGCTCAAGCGCACCTACTAGCCTTTTCGCGTGCCGGGGCCAGGGGCAGGGGGAGCGGTTGACCCGGCCTCCGGCCCCCAGGGAGACCCATGAGCGCCATCACCGAACCGAACGTGAGCAGCACGTCCACCACCGCGCCGCCGCGCCGCCGCCGGAGGAGAGACCACACCTACCTCTTCATGGCCCTGCCCGCCGTCCTCCTCTTTTTCGTCTTCCACACCTACCCGGCGATCCAGGGCATCTTGTACAGCTTCACGAACTTCAGGGGCTACGGCGACTACGACTTCGTGGGGCTGCGCAACTACCTGCAAATCTTTCAAGACGAGCGGGCGCTCGCCGCCTACCGCTTCACGTTCGTGTTCGCCGTCCTGGCGACGGTTCTGGTCAACATCATCGCGCTGACGGTCGCCATCGGCCTGAACGGCAACATCCGCTTTCGCAACTTCTTGCGCGGGATCTATTTCCTGCCGAACATCCTGAGCGTCCTGATCGTCGGGTTCATCTTCAACTACCTCTTCGCCAACCTCGTGCCGCGCATCGGCGAGGCGCTCGGCATCGCCGCCCTGTCGAGGAATATCCTGGGTGATCCCCAGCTCGCCTGGACGGGCATCCTCTTCGTGGCGGTGTGGCAGGCCGCGGCCTTCAACATCATCTTGTACCTCGCCGGGCTCCAGACCATCCCGTATGACCTGTACGAGGCGGCGGACATCGACGGGGCCGGAACGTGGCAGAAGTTCCGCAACATCACCTTCCCGATGATCGCGCCGTTTTTCACCATCAACATGGTGCTGGCGATGAAGGGCTTTCTTCAGGTCTTCGACCAGATCGTGGCCCTGACGGGCGGCGGGCCGGGCACCTCCACCGAGTCGGTGTCCTTTCTGATCTACAAGGGCGGCTTCGACGGCGGGCAGTTCGCGTACCAGTCGGCCAACGCGGTGCTGTTCTTCATCGTGCTGGTGGTCGTCTCGCTGGCCCAGACGAGAATCCTGCAACGCCGGGAGGTGGAGGCGTGACGGCCCAGACGGGCGACGCCAAGCGGCCCAACTGGGGGGTCACCCTGCTGCTGTGCCTGGGGGCGCTGACGATCCTCTTCCCGCTCTACCTCGCGGTGGTGACGGCCCTCAAGACGCCGCAGGAGCTGGCGAACTCGGTGTTCGCGCTTCCCAGCACGTTCCGGTGGCAGAACTTCACCGAGGCGATCCGGCTCACCAACTTCTTCACGGCCTTCCGCACGAGCGCCCTCGTGACGGTCTCGGTCGTCGTGCTGACGCTGATCACCAACTCTCTGGTCGCCTACGCCATCGCCCGCAACCAGCACAAGCGCTTTTTCCGTTACCTGTACTACTACTTCATCAGCGCCCTGTTCATCCCCTTCCCGATCATCATGCTGCCGGTGGTGCGGCAGACGAGCGCCTGGGGCATGGACAACCCCTACGGGCTGATCTTCCTGTACGTGGTGTACGGGCTGTCGTTCAACATCTTCGTGTACGTGGGCTACATCAAGTCCATTCCGCGCGAGCTGGAGGAGGCGGCCCTGATCGACGGCGCGACGACCTGGCAGACCTTTTGGAAGATCATCTTTCCGCTGCTCGCGCCCATGAACGCGACGGTCGGCATCCTGACCTGCCTGTGGGCCTGGAACGACTTCCTGCTGCCGCTGGTGATCATCAGCGATCCGCAGTTCGCCACACTGCCGCTCGTGCAATACATCTTCCAGGGGCAATTCAGCACCAACTACAACCTGGCCTTCGCCTCGTACCTGATGACGCTCGCGCCGATGGTCATCGTGTACCTGCTCGCCCAGCGCTGGATCATCAGCGGCGTGACCCAGGGGGCGGTCAAGGGGTAGGGGCGTGCCTGTTCTCGTGTGGAACCCGTTGGAGCCGGGTTACCTTGAGCGTGATCCGGCTCTTGTCGGGAGGATCAGCCCGGCGCATTTCCCTATGAAGCGCGAATGCCGCCGTTCATGGTCCAGACCTGGACCCGCGCCCGGGTCGGCCCAGCGGCGGTGACGAGGCCCTGCACACTCTCCGCCCGGGTCGGGTACACCCGGCTGCTCAGGCAGACCCGCCCGTTCGCATACACCTCCAGCACGCTGCCGTCGAGCAGCACGCGCAGGTCCAGGCCCTCCCCCCGCCTCAACGCGAGGTGCGCCCGCTGCGTGTCGCCGTTCGTGCGCGCGTCGAGTGAGGAGCGCGAGCGGTCGATCCGGAGCTGACGGGCCTCGGGGTGATACGTCACCACCGTCTCCTCGGCCCCGTTCGGGGAGCGCAGGAGGGTGACCTGAACGGGGGATTCGTTCCCCGGCTCCACCCGCAGGCCAAGGTCGAGGTGCCGTCCCTCGAAGGCGTGCGGCGCCCCGCTTCCCAACACGACCTCCCCGTCCAGCACTGCCCCGCCCCGGTAGAGCGCGACCTCGGCGGCGGGAACCACGCGCAGGTCCCCCTCCTGGAGGCTCAGTTCGCGCGGCACGCTCAGGGCGCCCGCCCAGCCGCCCGGATCGATCAGGTCCTGGTGGCGCTGCTCGTTCAGCCAGGCCCACTGGAGCCGTCGCCCGTCCCCGCCCCGGGCGGTGAGGTGCGCGAAGGCCCCACCATCGCTGTCGAGGAGGCCCTCGCGCTCCGGCACAAAACGCTCGTCCTCGAACGTTCCCACGAAATACCGCGCGCCCAGGTTGGGTGCCACCGACACGATCAGCACCCACCTCTCCCCGATGGGGAAGACGTTCGGGCACTCCCACATCACGCCCTGATCGGTGCGGGTGGCGGCGTACAGGACGTGCCGGTACGCCCAGTCGACCCCATTGGCCGAGCGGTAGAGCAAGACGGCGCCCCGGTCATGGTCGAGGGAGGCGCCGAGTGCCAGGTACCACCAGGCCCCGTGCCGGAAGACGTAGGGGTCGCGGAAGTCGTCGTGACGGACGCCCTCCGGTGGGTGCGGGATGATCGGATGGCCCGGGTCCTTCTGCCAGCTCACCAGGTCCCGGCTGGTCGCCCGGCACTGCGCCTGCCCTCCCCCCGAACAGCCGGTGTAGTACAGGGTGGGTAGGCCGCCCACCACGGCGAACGACCCGGAGAAACAGCCGTGCTCGTCGGCGCTCCCCGGCGTGGGGGCGAGGGCGAGGGGCTCGTCGCGCCAGGCCACGAGGTCGGCGCTGCTCGCGTGGCCCCAGTGGATGTGGCCCCACTGGGGGCGGTACGGGTTGTGCTGGTAGTACAGGTGCCAGCGCCCCCCGTGGTGCGTGATGCCGTTCGGGTCGTTGAGCCAGCCCGAGGGGGGCGTGAAGTGGTAGAGGGGCCGGTGCGGATCGCGTGGGAGAGCCGCACGCCCCGGGAAGGAGTGACCCGAAGATTGTTCGTCGGCCATCCTTCCAGTGTGGCGGAGGAATGGGGCAAGGAGGACTGGAGTCAGCCGGACGGACATCGGGGAGGGCTTTTCAGAAAGAGCAACCCGGCGGCAGAGGGGGGCCCAGGCCCTGGGTCTGGACTCAACTCCTCGATGGCTCGGTGCGACGACGGATCAAGGCGCGCGGCAGAGTCTTTGCCGGAGGGTGGCTCATCCTGACTTCACCGCCGGTGGCGCCGCCACGCCCGGACCTCCGCAGGGGCGGTCTGGTCCTGACCTCGGCGGAGCGCAGGGTCGTCGGAATGTCCTGGTGTCCGGCCATTTGCAGGCGGTCGTCGAGCAGCCCCGTCCGCTTGCGGCCCCCTTTCCCGGCACCGTGAGGTGTCGAGCGCCCCGGCCGAGGGCCCGGTCCCCCACCCGAGGGGCGCCCTACCCCTCTCCTCCCCCACCGCCGGTGGGTGTGGACCGCGCCAGCCGCTCGATGGTCCGCGTCAGCCAGTCGCGGTCCGCCTGGGTCAGTAGGCGGATGCGCTCCATCGCCAGCCCCACGCCCACCGTGCAGGGTAGGTTATAGCTCTCGTAGAGCCGCAGCCGGGCCTCCACCCCCGCCAGGCGGCGGCGCAGGGCGTCCAGCGTCTCCTGCGGGGTCAGGTTCTCGGCGAACATGACCGGCACGTTGCCCGTCAGGATCAGGGCCTCCTCCCGTGCGAGCTGTGAGCGCAGCATCTCCCCGAAGCGCGCCCGCCCGGCCTCCGTGAGCCGGTAGACCCGGCGGTTCGGGCGCTGGCCGTGCTGCTCGACCCGGCTTTCCACCAGGCCGTGCCCCTCCAACCGCTCCAGAAGCTGATAGGCCGTCGCCTTTTTCAGGTGGATGACGTGGTGGAGGGTGCGCTCGATGAAGTCGTTGATCTCGTAGCCGTGGCGGTCCTGCGCGGTCAGCAGGCCCAGCAGCAGCAGGGTCCGCTCGTCGTCCGGGGGTGGGGAGGTGAGGGTATCCGGGGACATCTGTTCATCCTAGATTAGTCATTCTTGACTAGTCTGACCTTGAGCACGATTCACGCTCCGACCCAGGAGGTCCCCATGCGAACGAACCGCCTTGTCCTTGCCACCGCCGTCCTCGCCGCCGCCGCGCTGGCGCTGAGTGCCTGCGCGCCCGCCCAGACGGCGCGGGCGGACGGCTCTGCCACCCTGCGCCCCGCCGTGAGCGGCGAGCGGCGTTCCCTGACGGTGCCGGGCTTCGGCCGGGTGAACTCCTACGCCGACCCGCGCGGCACCGGGCGCCCGCTGATCCTGACCCATTCGGTGAACGCCGCGGCCAGCGCCTACGAGATGAGGCCGCTGTGGGAGACCTACGCGGGCACGCGGCCCGTGTACGCCCTGGAGTGGCCGGGCTTCGGCAGCTCGGAGCGCCCCGACGTGACCTACACGCCGGAGCTGATGGCGGCGGCGCTGCGGGCGCTGGTGGCCGAACTGGGCACCGACGTGGACGTGGTGTCGCTGAGCCTGGGGGGCGAGTTCGTCGCCCGCGCCGCGCTGGGGGAGCCGCGCATCCGCACCCTGGCGCTGATCAGCCCCAGCGGCTTCGGGCAGCCCCGGAACGGCACCCAGCGGGCCCCTGCGGACGACGGCGGCGTGAGGCTCTACAACCGCCTGAACAGCGTCGGTGACTTGGTGTACGGCACCCTGCGGACGCGGCCCAGCATCCAGTATTTTCTCAGCCGCAGCTTCCGGGGGCCGGTGCCGAAGGGCGTGATCGACTACGCCTACGACACCAGCCACCAGCCGGGGGCCAAGTACGCCCCGCTCTACTTCGTGAGCGGCCGCCTGTTCAACCCGGACGCCTACGGCACGCTCTACAGCAGGCTCAACGTGCCCACGCTGGTGCTGTACGACCAAGACGGCTTCGTCTCCTTCGACCGCCTGCCCCTCTTCGCGCAGAAGGCGAACGCGCGGGTCGTCCGCATCCCGGATACCGACGGCCTGCCGCAGTTCGAGAAGCTGCCGGAGGTGAGGGCCGCCCTGGACGCCTTCTGGGCGGAGGCGCGGTAAAGGGTCAAGCCTGTTGGAGCGCCGTGGGGCGGTCGGGGAGGTGATGGGCGGTGCGCCCTCTGGAGTCGCCTGCTGCGTCGTGGCGATGGACCCATGCCCCCGGCAGGTCCCGCCCCTCGTCGACTGGCGGCCCCCACCCGCGACCGGGGCGGAGGTTGTGCGGGCTGACCTCAGCCGGGTCCAGCCCCGCCCGCTTCGGCCCCGGGTCTTCGCGGTGCGGCAAGGCGGGCCAGGGTCCATCTCCGGCGTCTGCTCCAGCACCCCGGCAGGCGGTGGGGAGGTGCAGGCTGACCCCTGGCGCGGGCCAACGCCCTGGAGGGTCCCCCGTTCCCCCGCCGGGGCGGTCACCCCCCCTCCCGGCCGGTCCTGTGCAGATCAACCGGGGCAGAGGGAGCCGCCTGGAGTGGGGGTCATTCCAGCATCCTGGCCGTTCACCGGCCAGCCCCGGAGGAACCATGCCCAAGTGCCGCCTGCTCGCCATGAGGATGGTGCCGATCAGGCGGGGGTGATTTTGCAGGCCCACGTAGAGCCCGTCGGGTCCACCGCTGACGCCGGGGCGCGACCGTACAGCGGTGTGGGGTTGGGCGTGACCCTGGCCCGGCAGATGGCGGTGAGCGTGGTCGTGGAACCGCTGTAAAAGAGGCGGCGCCCGGTGGTCGCCTCGCTGACCGTCGGGGTGCGGTCGCCCTGCTCTTCCATCCGGCCGGTGCCGAGATCGAAGGGACCGCCCGAAAATTCGGCCAGCCCCTGCCAGGAATCGCTGTCATCGCTGCCGGGAAAGGCCAGTCGGGTGCGGCCCTGTCCCTTCGGCGTGCGGGAGGTCCTGTTCTCGAAAGGCTCTGTCCGCCGATACCCCCGAACGGGTACCGTCTCAACCTCGTCGCCGGGCCAGAGCCGCGCGACCGGGACGCTCCTCGACGGCTTGCTTCGTCGGTGGCCGTTGAGGCGCCACGCCGACGCAGGGAGAGTGAAGCCACTCAACCACCGCCGCCCTCCAGCCCCGCCCCCAACCCGTGCCCTCCCAGGGGGCGGTCTTTCCCGCTGGCGGCGGTGAAAGGGGGGCCAGGGACGGCCGAGCCGGGCGCCCACGTCACGCCGCCCCCGCGATGGTGTAAAAAGAGAATCAGCCTACACTCCAGAGGTTGGAGAGCGGGAAAGACCACGGCACATTCTCGGGGAGGTCCACGTATGCACGACGCGGCAAGAGCAGCCCTGACCTGGAGCGCCCGGACCCTCACGTTCGCGCTGGCCCTCGGCCTGACCGCCGCCAGCGCCCAGTCGGGACGGCAGAGCACGCTGGTGATCGGCGGCGACTTCTCGGACCTGATCACGCTCGACCCCGGGGTGTCCTATGAGTTTTCGGGCTCGCTGATCGCGGGAAACCTCTACGACACGCTCGTCGCCTACGAGGGCAACGACCTCCAGACGCTGCGGCCCCGCCTGGCGACGAGTTGGAAGGTCACCCCCACGGCGACGGGCTCGCGCATCACCTTCACCCTGCGGGACGCGAAGTTCAGCACCGGGCGCCCCGTCACCGCCGCCGACGTGGTGTACTCGCTCAACCGGGTGATCGCGCTCAAGACGCCCTCCAGCTTCCTGCTCACCGACGTGGCGAACCTCAAGGTCGGGTCGGTGACGGCGCCCTCCTCCCGCACGGTGGTCATGGACCTGCCGAAGACCGCCAACCCCAACATCGTGCTCGCGCTGCTCACCTTCAACGTGGGCGGCGTCGTGGACTCGGCGGAGGCGAAGGCGCACGAGCAGAACGGGGACTACGGCAGCGGCTGGCTCAAGGACCACTCGGCGGGGTCGGGGCCCTTCGTCCTCAACCGTTGGGACCGCAGCGCGCAGGTGGCCCTCGACGCCAACCCGCAGGCGTTCCGGCGCTCGGCGAGCATCCGGCGGGTGATCCTGCGTTACATGCTCGAATCGTCGGTGCAGCAGTCGGCGCTGAACTCGGGCGAGATCGACGTGGCCTGGGACTACACGCCGGACGCCTTTAAGGCCGCGCAGAGCAACCCCAGACTTCAGGCGCTGAGGACCGGCACCTTCCAGCTCGCGTACCTGGGCATGAACTCGGCCAAGGGCTCGCCCTTCGAGGACCCCCGGGTGCGCGAGGCGGTGCGCTACGCCATCGACCAGGACGGGATCATCCGGAGTCTGCTCCAGGGCCTGGGCCGCAAGACACAGACCATCATCCCCATCGGGCTGGCGGGCTCGAACCCGGCGACCCCCTACCCCTACGACCCGGCGAAGGCGCGGGCGCTTCTCCAGGCGGCGGGCAAGGGAGGCGGCTTCACGGTGGACTTTCTGGTCAGCACCGGGGCGTGCTCGGGCGGGGTGCCGTGCCAGGACCTCGCCGCCAAGATTCAGGCCGACCTCGCCAAGGTGGGGATCAAGGCCAACATCCGCCAGCTCGTGAACGCTGAGCTGCTCACCGCCTACCGCGCCCAGAAGGCCCCGCTGATCCAGGTGGGGTGGAGCCCCGACTACCCCGACGCCGACGGCAACGGCACGCCCCTGTCCGACTACAACGCCAAGTCCCTCGCCTGGCGCAATGCCTGGAACAACCCCCAGGCGAGCAAGCTGGCGCAGGCCGCCGCCGTCGAGACGGATCAGGCGAAGCGCGCCGCCCTCTACAAGCAGCTTACCGAGCTGATGGTGAAGCAAGGGCCCTACGCGATCCTCTACCAGCCGTATAAGCCGGTCGTCCTGAGCGTGAACGTGGCGGGCTTCAACCGCAACGCGAACGGGGACGTACAGTTCGAGAAGGTGAGCAAGAAGTAGCGGGAAGTGAGGGGGGTGGACGAGAAGGGGAAGTTGAAAGCCTCGTTTCTTGGGATGCCCGGCCTGTTTACCCCCTCTGCTGCGCAGCTCTACGAGTCCCGGCCTCCCCGATAAAGGGGGAGGAGTAAAAACAGATCGTCGTTCTGATTCACCGGAACGAGAGCATCAAACACTCTCTTCACCCGCCCCGGCCCGGGGGGAGGCTCCTCTTTGCTCATCTACGTCCTGCGGCGGCTCGCGCTGATGGTCTTCGTGCTGTGGGGGGTAACGCTGGCCGCCTTCGTGATCTCGCACGCCCTGCCCGCCGATCCCGCGGCGGCGGCGCTCGGCAACAATGCCCGGGAGGAGCAGCTCCAGGCCTTCCGGGAGAAGAACGGGCTCGACCAGCCGCTCGTCGTGCAGTACGGCCTCTACATGGGGGGGCTCTTGCGGGGCGACCTGGGGACCTCGTTGCGGACGCAAAACAGCATCACCGCCGACCTGCGGCAGTTCTTCCCGGCCACCCTGGAGCTGACGCTGGGAGCGGTGTTGTTCGCGCTGGTGATCGGGCTGCCGTTGGGCATTGTGGCGGCGCTGTACCACGGACGCCTGCCCGACCTGCTCGCCCGGCTGTTCGCGCTGCTGGGCGGGGCCACGCCGGTCTACTGGCTGGCGATCCTGGCTCTGGGCGTCTTCCACGAGCGGCTGGGGTGGCTGCCGGGGCCCGGGCGGCTGGACGCCTACAGCCTGGCCCCGCCGCTCCACACCGGCCTGGTCACGGTGGACGCCCTGCTGGCCGGGGACCGCGAGGTGCTGGTGGACGCGCTGCGGCACCTGATCCTGCCGGGGCTGGTGCTGGGGGCCTTCTCGGCGGCGCTGCTGACCCGCATGACGCGGAGTGCCCTACTGGAGGTGCTCTCGCAGGACTACATCCGCACCGCCCGCGCCAAGGGGCTGAGGCCGGGCCGGGTGATCTGGCGCCACGCCCTGAGAAACGCCGCGCTCCCGGTGCTCACGGTGCTGGGCGGCCTGTTCGGGAGCCTGCTGACGGGCGCGGTGCTCACCGAGACGATCTTCTCGTGGCCGGGCATCGGCGGCTACGCGACGACCTCGGCGATCAGCCTGGACTTCCCCGCCGTGGTGGGGGTCACGCTCGTCGCCGGGCTGGCCTACTCCATCGTCAACCTGCTCGTGGACCTCGCCTACGCGGCCTTCGACCCCAGGATCAGCTTCTCGTGACGGTCGCGGCGTCCTCCGGCGGGACTGCCGCGTGGCGGCGATTGCGGCGCAACAGTGGGGCGGTGATCGGGCTGGGGCTGCTGGTGTTCTTGGTCCTGGCCGCCTTGCTCGGCCCCGCCTTCCTCGGCGACCCGGGAGCACAGGACCTCGACCTGCGGCTCTCGCCTCCGTCGGCCCTGCATCCCCTGGGCACCGACCAGCTCGGGCGGGACGTGCTGACGCGGGTGCTGAACGGGGGGCGCATCTCGCTGGGACTGGGCGTCAGCGTGATGCTGGCCTCGCTGCTCGTCGGCTCGGTGGTCGGGCTGCTGGCGGGGCTGCTCGGAGGCTGGTGGGACGAGGGGCTGATGCGGCTCACCGACATCTTCCTGGCCTTTCCCGGATTGATCCTGGCGATGGCGATCTCGGCGGCGCTGGGGCCGAGCCTGACGAACGTGATGATCGCCGTGGCGCTGGTGTCGTGGCCGACCTACGCCCGGCTGGTCCGCGCGCAGGTGCTCGCCCTGCGGGAGCGCGAGTTCGTGGAGGCCGCCCGCGCGCTGGGGAGTTCCCAGGGCCGGATCGCCGGGCGCCACCTCCTCCCCAACGCCCTCGCGCCGCTGCTGGTGCAGGGCAGCTTCGACGTGGGCAGCGCGATCCTCACGGCGGCGGGCCTGGGCTTCATCGGCTTCGGGGCGCAGCCGCCCACCCCGGAGTGGGGGGCGATGGTGTCCGAGACCCGCAACTACATCGTGCAGGCGCCGTGGGCGTCGAGTGCCCCCGCCGTCGCCATCCTGCTCACCGTGCTCGCCTTCAACCTGATCGGCGACGGGCTGCGCGACGCCTTCGACCCACGCGGGCGCTAGGCGGCGGAGGTCTGCGGTACCTCGGCCCACGTCCGCCTCACGGCGCTTGAGGCCGGGTACGGGCCGGAGAACGTCTTCGCCCGCAAGGCGAACGGGCGGCCCGGCGTGGGGGAGGCGGCCCTCCAGCCCGCGTGACGGGGCGGGGACGAAGCGCGTAGCCTGGGAAGACGGACACCGGGCACCCGGGCATGTGGCCCTGGGGTGGGTCGCCCCTGGCCGGGTCACCCGGCGCCCCGGCCGGAGGGGGTGGGGCATGAGGGAGGAGGGACTGGGGAGGGTCACCCGCGCCCTGCGGGCCGTACTCGCCCGGCGGGCGGGCGTGGCGCTGGGGCTGTGGGGCGAGCCGGGCATCGGCAAGAGCCACGCGGCGGCCGAACTCCTGCGCGGCCTGCCCTGCGCGAACCTGAGCCTGCCCGCCGTGAGCCCGGTGGCCCGGCTCGTGACGGCCCTGCCGCGCCCCCGGGAGCTGCCCGTCTGGACCGAGCGCCAGCTCGACCGGCTCGGGGCGGACGGGCCCGCGGACTCCGGGCTGGTCGCCGACACCCTGGGTGCCGTGCTGGCGGGGCTGGCCCCCTTCGTGCTGCACCTCGACGACCTGCACGAGGCGGGGCCCGAACGCGTGGCGCTCACCGTGGCGCTGGCGCGGGTGGTCACGCGCTCACGCGGGGTGGGGCTGCTGGTGGGAAGCCGTCAGGCGCCGCCCGAGGGCTTTCGCAGCGAGCGGCTGGCCCCCCTCGGCCGGGAGGCGGCGGCGGGGCTGCTGGAGGCGCAGGCCCGCCAGCCCCTGCCGCCCGAGGGGCTGGCGTGGGTGTATGACCGCGCCCGGGGCAATCCCCTGTTCACGCTGGAATTCTGGCGGTATCTGGTGCGCCAGGGGCACTTCTGGTCGGACGGCGTGGGCTGGCACTGGCGCGCGCCGCCCGGGGACGCCACGCCCGCCAGCGTGGAGGCCACCATCGCGCAGACCCTGGCCGGTCTCGGGGACGGCGCGGCGCGGGACGTGGTGGAGGTGAGGGCTTTCCTCGGCGAGGCGGGCGAGGACGAGACGCTCTGGGCGCGGGTGGCGGGGCTGAGCCCGGGCGAACTCTCCGGTGCCCGGGCACGGCTCGAAGCCTGGGGCCTGCTGCGGGGCGCGCACTTCGCCCACCCGCTCTTCGGGGAGGTGGCGCGGGCCGGAACGCCGCCCGGGACCCGGCGGGAGATCGCGCGGCGGGCCGTCCGGGCGCTCGCGGACGACCCCGAGCGCGCGGCCGGGTTCGCGCAGGCGGCGGACCTCGGGGCCGAGCAGGTCCGGGCGCTGCTGGGGGCGGCCCGCCTCCGGGCCGAGGCGCGCGGCGACCGGGTGGGGGCCGCACGCTGGCTCGCCCGGTCGCTGCCGCTGCTGGACCCCGCCGGGCGCGGCGAGCTGGCGCTGCGGGCCGCGCGCGACCTGTTGCCCTTCGATCTGCGCCAGGCCGACGCGCTCTCCGGGGTCGCGGCGTCGGGCACGCCGCCGGACCCCCCCGCGCTGATCTTCCGCGCCGAGGTGCTCGCCCGGCTGGGGCAGACCGGGGAGGCCGAGACGCTGCTCGACCGGGTGGACTCGCCGGAACTCGCCGAGGCCTGCTGGCGGACCCGGATCTTCGTGCGGCACCTGCGCGGCCGCCGCGAGGCCCTGCTCGCGCTGTACGGCGCGCACCCGGAATTCCACCCCACGGCCGACACCTTCACCCTGTCGCACGTCTGCTTCGCCCTGAACAGCCTGGGCCGCCCGGACGAGGCCGAGCCCCTCGTGGAGCGGCTGCTGGCCCGCGAGCACGAGGGGCCGCGCGACCGCTCCACCGCCTGGAACCTGCGGGGCATCACCTCCACCCGGCAGGGGCGGCTGGAGGAGGGGGCCGCCGCCTTCGAGCGGGCCCTGGCCTCCGCCCGCGAGGACGGCGCCCCCGGCGTGATCGCGCAGGCGCTCCGGAACTCCGCCGTCGCCTGCCGGGGGCTCGGCCGCCTGGAAGACGCCCGGGAGAAGCTGCGCGAGGCGCTCGACCACGGCGCCCGGTACGGGAACTTGCGCTTTTACACCCAGGTCCAAGACAGCCTCGCCCGGTTGCTGGTGGACGAGGGCCGCTGGCGCGAGGCCGAGGCGTGCTTCGAGGGGAGCGGGGCCGTGTACGCCCGGCAAGACCCGCTCTCCCCGCGCTGCGAGCACCACCTCGACCTCGCCGAGCTGTACCTCGACTGGCGGCCCGCCGCGGGGCCGCCGCTGGCCCGGCGCCACGCCCTCGCGGGCCTGGCGCTGGCCCGCGAGATCGGCGCGCCGAACCTGCTCGCCCGGGGGCTGGTGTGCGCCGCCCGCGCCGAGGCGTGGAACAGGAACGCCCCGGGGGCCCTGGCCCTGGCCCGGGAGGGCCGGGCGCTGGCCGGTCGGCACCCGGCCGAGACGGCGCGCAGTTGGGTCGGCCTGGGCGCGGCCCTGGAGGTCGCCGGGCAGGTGCAGGAGGCGGTCCGGGCGTACCTCACGGCCGCGGAGGCGTCCGCGCGGGAGGACGACCCCGCCCGCGCCCGGCGGGCCGAACTGGAGGCCGACCGCCTGCGGGGCGACGTGGGGGGAGCCCGCGCCCACCACGCGTGGTTTCTCGCCCACGGTCTGGCGGGGCACGCCCGGGTGGCCGTCCGCTTCTTTCCCGAACTGGGGCAGGACCCGCCCGCTGGCCGTCCGGCCACCCCCTCCCTGTCCCTGCGGGTGCTGGGACGGCCGGGCCTGGAGCGGGGCGGTCAGCCGCTCACGTCGCGGGGCAGGAAGCGGCTGGAACTGCTGTGCCTTTTGCTCGAAGCCCGTCTGGCGGGCCGCCCCGACGTGGGGCTGCTCGACTTGCTGGACGCCTTCTACCCGGACGAGCCCGAGGCGCAGGCCCGGCTCACCCTGCGCCAGCACGTCTACCTGACCCGCAGCCAGCTCGGCGCGGGGAGCATTTGCAGCACCCCGGGCGGCTACCGGCTGGGCGACGAGGTGACCTCGGACGCCGAGGCCTTCCTGGCCGGCGGGGACACGGCGCTGTGGCGCGGGCCGTACCTGGAGGGGCTGGGCGAGGGCTGGCACCCGCAGGCCCGCGAGGCGCTGACGCTGGCCCTGCGGGACGCGGTGGAGCACCTGGCGGGCACGGACCCCCGCGAGGCGGCGCGGCTGGGCCTGATCCTGCTGGAGACGGAGCCCTACGACGCGCAGGCGCTGCGGCTCACCCTCGGCGCCCTGCGGGAAAGTGGGCAGCTCCGCGCGGCGAGCGCCCTCTATGCCCGTCAACGGGAAGCCTGGGCCGAGATCGGCGAGGCGTTGCCCGGCACGCCGGAGGAGTTCCTGGCCGCCCCCGCGCCCGGCCTGCCTTGATCAACTTTTGATCGGCCCCACACGACACTCCTCCCAGGAGGCGGCGAAGACCCCTCCCACGGAGGAAGGAGTCGAGATGGGTCCCTGAGAACACGGCCCAGAGCGCTCTCCCGCCCACCCTCGTCAGGGGCTGCGGGAAGGGCCGCCCAGCAGCAACGCGCGGTCGAGCGGCGCCGGAAGACCCGGGCGCGGCCGGCACCGACCCTGGCCGGACACCGGCAAAGGCAGGAACGATGAACAGATCCACCGGAACAGGCCACTCCCCCGGGCACCCCCTCCGGGCCCTGACCCTCCTCGGGCCGCTCCTGCTCGCCGCGTGCGCGGGCAGCCCGAATCCCTCGCCGACTCCCGGCGGGGAGACCCGGCAGCTTCAGCTTCGCGGCAAGACCGTCAGGGTGGACGTGGTGGACGAGTACGCCGTCGTCGAGGGCGACATCATCGTCGGCAAGCTGGCGGACCTGGAGCGGGGGCGGCTCAGCCCGCAGAGCGTCTTCCGGGACGCGCCGCTCGACTACCGCTGGCCGGGCGGGGTCGTGCCGTTCACCTTCGCGGCTTCGGTGACGGCCTCGGGACGGCAAAACGCGCTGGCCGCCATGCGGGCGTGGGAGGCCGTCACCCCGGTGCGCTTCGTGCCGCGCGGCGTGGAGCCTGACTTCATCACCTTCCAGGCGGGGACGCAGGCCGACTGGTGCTTTTCGAGCATCGGGCGCCAGGGCGGCGAGCAGGCGGTCCTGATGACCTCCTCCGGCGACTGCTCGGCGCGGACGCTGACCCACGAACTGGGGCACACCATCGGTCTGTGGCACGAGCAGACCCGCGAGGACCGCAGCCACCACATCAACATCCAGTGGGCGAACCTACGGGACGGCCTGTGCCGCAGCGCCTTCGAGGAAAAGCGCCTCGCCGACGGGCTGGACATCGGGCCCTACGACCTGAACTCCCTGATGCACTACGACCGCTTCACGTGCAGCGCGAACGGCAACCCCGTGTACGACACCATCCCGGCGGGCAAGCCCACCAACGGCGGCGAGAGCATCAGCCCGGGCGACCGCGCGGCGGTGGACTGGCTGCACCTGCGCCGCTGGATCGTGTCGGGCGGCGGGGCGGGGATGTGGCGCAACTTCGGCGGCTCGGACCACCAAGCGGAGCACCTGGCGACCGGGGACTTCAACGGGGACGGGCGCACGGACCTCTTCACGGTGGACACCAGCCGCTGCCTGTGGTTCGTGGCCCTCTCGCAGGGCACCGTCGCCGCCCCCTGGGCCACCCTGAACAGCGGGGTCTGCCAGGGGCTCGACCGCCTGGTCCTGGGGGACTTCGACGGGGACCGCCGGACCGACGTGTTCATCGCGGCCGCGGGGACGTGGTACCTCTCGCGCGGCGGGGCTGAGGGCTGGACCGAGTGGAACACCTCGCGCGTGGACCCGTGGCAGCTCTCGTTCGGGGACTTCGACGGCGACGGGCGCACGGACGTGTTCCACGCGACCGGCAAGGTCTGGAACGTCTCCTCCGGTGGCTCGTCGGGGTGGCAGCGCCTCAACGCCTCGGCCGTCAAGGCGCCCAACCTGGTCTTCCGGGACTTCGACGGGGACGGACGGACCGACGTGTTCCGCACCACCAACGGGACGTGGTGGATGTCGTCGGGCGGCACCGGGCTCTGGGAGGAGCTGAACACCTCCAGCGTCCCCCTGAGAGCGCTGAGGTTCGGGGAGTTCAACGGCGACCGCATGACCGACGTGTATCGCCTGAACCCGCAGGGGGGCTGGCTGGTCTCGTACGGCGGAACCGGCCCGTGGAGCCCGCTGCCCGACTCCCTGCGGCTGCCGCCCTTCACGGCCCAGCCCAGCGGCTTCGTGTTCGGCGACTTCGACGGCGACGGCACGCGCGACGTGCTCGGCACGCTGCGGTAGCCCCCCCGTCCCCTCTCGGGGAGACCCCCTGCCCGGGAGGGCGGCCCTTCGTGCGGGTGCGCCGCTGCGGGCCCTGAGCCCACCCGGGGCTCCCCTTTGTCCACAGATCGGAGTTCCTATGTTCGGACTGATGTTCCTTTCGCCGCTGCTGCTCGCCGCCCCGCTGCTGTTGACCGCCCACGTTCAGGCGGACCGGCTCGTCCGGCCCCGGCGTACCCGCGCCGTTCACACGCCCGACCACCTGGGGGTCACCTCCTGGGAGGACGTGGCCTTTACCACCGCCGACGGCGTGACGCTGCGCGGCTGGTTCGTGCCGCCCGCCCCAGGTGCGGACGGGGCGAGCGTCGTCTGCGTCCACGGCACGGGCGGGCACCGGGGCCACCTCCTGCTCCACGCGGCGGCCCTGCACCGGGAGGGGTACGGGGTGCTGCTCTTCGACCTGCGCGCCCACGGGGAGTCGGGCGGAAGGGTCAGCGGCCTGGGCCTGCACGAGCTGCACGACGTGCTCGCCGCGCTCGACCACGTGCGCGCGCGGCCCGACGTGGACCCGGGCCGGGTCGCGCTGCTGGGGCACTCGATGGGCGGGGCCGCCGTGCTGCGGGCCGCCGCGCGCACGCCCCACGCGCGGGCAGTCGTGTCCATCGCCAGCGCGGCGGGCCTGGCGGAGAACGTGGTCTCGGGGGTGCGGGCCTTCACCCGCCTGCCCGTGCCCGCACTCGCACCCCTGATCGTGTGGGTGGCCGAGCGGCGGACCCGGGGCCGGATGCGCGACATGCGGCCCGTGAAGGACGTGGCGAGGCTGCGGGATCAGCCCCTGCTGCTGATCCACGGGGACGCGGACCGGGTGGTGGGCGTCGAGAACGGGCGGCGGCTGCGGGACGCCCACGGGAGCGCGCGCCTGCTGGAAATCCCGGGCGCGGGTCACCTGGGCGTGATCGGCCCCCGGCACCTGACGAGGTACCGCGCGGAGCTCCTCGGTTTCCTGCGAGAGCACCTCCGGCCCGGCACGGCCCCGCCTCCGACCCCCGGAAAGGCTCCCGACCACGCCCCAGCGCACGTCTGACCCCCTGGGGGTGACGGATCGGGCAGCGCGTCCCCAGGACTCCACCCGGGGCGTGGTCGGCGGCCGGAGGAATCACGGCGGGGCCGGGGCCCGGTTCAGGTCCGCCCGTTGCCGCCCGCCACGCCGTACACCTCGCCGGTGACGTAGCTCGACTCCTGCGAGGCGAGGAAGACGTACACCGGCGCGAGTTCGGCGGGCTGGCCGGGGCGGCCCATCGGCGTCTGGGCACCGAACTGCTCGATCTTCTCCTGCGGCTGGCCGCCGGTCGGCTGGAGGGGCGTCCAGACGGGACCCGGCGCGACCCCGTTGACCCGGATGCCCTGCCCCGCAAGCTGCTTGGCGAGCGAGTGGGTGGCCGCCATGATCGCCGCCTTGGTCTGCGCGTAGTCGAAGAGCAGCGGCGAGGGCTGGTACGCCTCGACCGAGGTGGAGTTGATGATGGCGGCCCCCGGCTGGAGGTGGGGCAACGCCGCCTTGGTGATCCAGAACAGCGCGTACACGTTGGTCTTGAAGGTCTGGTCGAACTGCTCGGTCGTGATCTCGCCGAGCGATTTCTCCGCCGTCTGCTTGCCCGCGTTGTTCACCAGGATGTCGAGCCCGCCGAGCTGCGAGACGGCCTGCTCGACGAGCTGCTCGCAAAAGGCCTCGTCCTTGATGTCGCCCGGCAGCGCGACGCCCTTGCGCCCGGCGTCTTGAATCAGCTTGATGACTTCTTGTGCGTCCTCTTCCTCGTCGGGAAGGTAGTTGATCGCCACGTCGGCGCCCTCGCGCGCGAAGGCGATGGCGACCGCGCGCCCGATGCCCGAGTCGCCGCCCGTGATGAGGGCCTTGCGGCCCGCCAGGCGGCCCGAGCCCCGGTAGGTGGTCTCGCCGTGGTCGGGCGGGGGCACCATCTTGTGGACGGTGCCGGGCGCCTCCTGGGGCTGCTGCGGAAACGGCGGCTGCGGGTACTGCGTCACCGGGTTCTGCATCGTGTACTGGTCCTTGCGCCCATCCTCGCTCATCTGGGTTCCTCCCCCTGCCGAACCTCCCCCGGCCCCTGTCGCACCCTCCCCTGAGGTGAGCTTTCCCCGGCCCGGGGGTTCAGCCCCATGACCATTCCCCCTCCGGCCCGCCGGGCGTTGAAAAAAGCATGAAGCGGGCTTGGCCGTTGTGCCCGGACGGTATGGTGGTCGGGTGAGTTTCAGGCACACCGGGCCGACCCCGCCTCCACCCGCCCCCGGGGAACGCCCCCTGCTCCCCCGTGAGGCGGTCGCCCTCTTCACCCCGGCCGCCGCCGTGGTCGAGGGCGAGGCCGGGGCGCGCGACGCGGACGGGGCCTTTCCCGCCGCCTCCTTCCGGGCGCTGCACGCGGCGGGTGTGCTGACCGCCCCCCTGCCCGCCGAGCTGGGGGGCCGGGGGGTCGGCGGCCCCGCGCTGCTGGCCCTGCTGCGCCGGGTGGGCCGCGCGAGCCTGCCGGTGGGGCGGGTGTTCGAGGGGCACGTCAACGCTCTGGCGCTGATCCTGCGCTACGGCACCCCGGCGCAGGCGCGGCGGGCCGCCGCCGACGCCCGCGCGGGCGAACTCTTCGGCGTGTGGAACACCGAGGACGGCCCGGGGCTGCGGCTGGTGCGGGGCGAGGCCGGGGCGCTCACCCTGACGGGCGGCAAGACCTTCGCCTCGGGTCTGGGGCACGTGACCCGGCCGCTCCTGCCCGCCGAGGGCGAGGCCGGGCGGGTGATGGTGGTGCTGCCCACGGAGCGCGAGCCCGGCACGCCCGACCCCGGCTTCTGGCAACCGCTGGGAATGCGCGCCACCGTCTCCGGGCGGGTGGACTACACGGGCGCGGGGGTGCGGCCGGACGACCTGATCGGGGCTCCCGGCGACTACTACCGCCAGCCCGAGTTCGGCGGCGGGGCGCTGCGGTTCCTGGCCGTGCAACTCGGCGGGGCCGACGCCGTGGTCGCCTCGGCGCGGGACGTGCTGCGGCGGCTGGGCCGGGCGGGGGACGACGCCCAGTGTCTGCGCTTCGCCGAGGTCGCCGTCCGGCTGGAGGGGGCCTGGCAGACCACCTGCCGCGCCCAGGCCCGGCAAGACGCCCTGCCGGAGGGGGCCGACCCGTCTTCCCTGCTCGCCTACGTGGCCCTGGCCCGCGCCGCCACCGAGGATGCCTGCCTGCTCGCCTGCGAGGCCGCCGAGCGGGCGGTGGGCGCCCGGGGCCTGCTCGCCCCGCATCCCACCGAGCGGCGGCTGCGCGACCTGCGGATGTACCTGCGTCAGCCCGCGCCCGACGCGGCCCGGCTGGCGGTCGGCGCCCGGGTGCTGGGCGCCCCGGACCTCCCGGACGGGGCCTGGGACCCCTGGGAGGAGGCGTGAGCGCGCTGGTGCCGGGCACCCTCCCCGGGCCGGTGTGGGTCGCCGCCCCCCACCCGGACGACGAGGCGCTGGGCTGCGGGGGGCTGATCGCCGCGCTCACCGGGGCCGGGCAGGAGGTGTGGGCCCTGCTGCTGAGCGACGGGGGCCTCTCCCACCCCACCTCGCGGACGTACCCCCGGGAGCGGCTGGCGGGGGCGCGGCTCGCGGAGTGGCGGGCGGGGCTGGCCGAGCTGGGCGTCCCCGCCGCGCGGACCCGGGCGCTGGGGCTGCCGGACGGGGCGCTCGGCGCCTGCCCGGACGCCCTCGCCCGGGGAGCCCTCGCCGCCTTCCGGGAGGCGCCGCCGGGCACGCTGCTGCTGCCGTGGGCGCGTGACCCGCACCCCGACCACCGCGCGGCCTGGGCGCCGCTGCTCTCGGCCGCCCGCGCCTTTCCCGCCGTCCGGGTGCTGGCGTACACGGTCTGGCTGGAGGAGCGGGGTGACCCGGGCGACCACCCGCAGCCCGGCGAGGCCCGGTCCCTCACGCTCGACGTGGGCCCCTGGCTCGGCCGCAAGCGGCGGGCCATCCTCGCACACCGGACGCAGCTCGGCCTGATCACCGACGACCCGCACGGCTTCACGCTGCCGCCGGGCCTGGTCAAGCGGGCACTGGGCGGCACCGAGACGTACCACGAGGTCCCCCTCTCCACCCAGGAGGTCCCCGCATGACGCCCCCCGACGAGACCCTGGGCGACCGCTACTTCGAGGACGTGTACGGCGCCAACGACGACCCCTGGAACTTCGAGACGAGCGAGTACGAGCACGCCAAGTACGCCCGCACCCTCGCCACCCTGCCCCGGGAGAGGTACGCCCGCGCGCTGGAGGTCGGCTGCTCCATCGGGGTGCTGACCGGCCTGCTGGCGGACCGGGCAGACGCGCTGCTGAGCGTGGACGTGAACGAGAAGGCCCTCGCCCGCGCCCGCAAGCGCAACCGGGACCGGGCGAATGTCACCTTCGAGCGCCGCCGCCTGCCCGGGGAGGTCCCCGACGGCCCCTTCGACCTGATCGTCCTGTCCGAGGTGGGGTACTACTTCAGCACCCGGGACCTGGAGGAGCTGCTGGACGCCCTCACCGAACGGCTCGCCCCCGGCGGCGACCTGATCCTGGTCCACTGGACGCCCCCCGTCCACGACTACCCGCAGACGGGCGATCAGGTCCACGGGGCGGCCCTGCGCCGCACGCCCCGGCCCCTGACCCACCGGCACGGCGAGCGACACGAGCGCTACCGGCTGGACGTGCTGACCAGACCGGAGTCCTGAGGCGGCGCTTCCCCCCCGGGAGGACTGTGGAGCCGGAGCACCGCGCGCAGGTCGGCCAGGGCACGCGCGACGGGGACGGGGGGGTGGCGCTCGGCCCACAGCCCGGCCCGGCCCCGCGCGGCGTGGGCGGCCTCCAGCGCGAGGCCGAGGGTGGGAGCCCTCAGCGCCTCCCGCAGCTCGGCGGGGGAGGCCAGCCAGCGGTCGGCGAGCCGGACCGTCCAGCCCCGGGAGCGGGCGGCCCTGAGCGCCGCCTCCGCCCCGGCGAGGGCCGCCACCTCGGCCGCGCCGGGAACCCGCCACGCGCCGGGGTCGGCGTGCCACTCGGCGAGCTGGGTGCTCAGCCCGACCGGCACCCGGCCACTCGTGCGGGCGCTGGTGTGGACGCGGGCGTGCGGGGTGTGGCGCACCCGCAGGTCGTGGCGGCGCAGGGCGCGCACCAGGGCCACGTCCTCCAGGCACGGCACGTCGGGCACGCCGCCCACCCGCCGGTAGGCCCGCAGGGTCAGGGCGAGGTTCGCCCCGAAGTGCTGGTGGTGCCGGGGCCAGGGATCGCAGGGGTCGGGATTGAGCCGCGCCGTGAGCTGTTCGGCGGCCAGCCGGTAGGCCGTGTCCTGGAGGTACACGCGCCGCACCGGGGCCGGGAGCCGGGCGCGCTCTGCCCCCGCGAGCAGGATGCGCCCGCAGGCCACGTCCGCCCCCGCCCGCAGGGCCGCGCCGAGCTGCCACAGCCAGTCGGCACCGGGCACGCTGTCCGCGTCGGTGCTCACCAGGACGCCGGACCCGTCCTCCCCCAGCCGGGCGGCGGCGAGGTCGAGGGCCGCCCGGCGCGCGCCGACCACGTTGTCCTCGCCCGGGGGCAGCGTCCGGGTGACCACCCGCACGGGGGCTCCGGGGGGAACGGCCCCGGCCGCCCGCCGCGCCGTACCGTCCGTGGAGTTGTTCACCAGCACCCAGACCTCGTACCCGGCCAGCGGCTCCCCGTCCGCGTCCACCTGGGCGGCCAGAGCGCGGACCGTGCGGGCGATGTGGGCCGCCTCGTTCCGAGCAGGCACGGCGACGACGATGCTGGGACGAGGACCACTCACGGCTGGGAGGCAGGGTAGCTCAGCCTTAAGGACCGGGACGGCAAGAATTCGCGGAATCTGGGGCGGGGCGCCGTGCCTTGCCTCTCTCCCCTGAACGCCTGATGGGCAAGGACCCGGTGGACGACGACAGGGGGTGTCTGTCTATTTCCTGAGGACTCCCCACCCATTCACCCCCTCAAGGGGAATAACCCCACGTCCTTCCTGTGATCCTCCACGAGGGGAGGGGCTTTTTTCCCCCTCTCCCCTTGCGGGTGAGGGGTGGCGAGCACCGCTTGCCCTTGCAGGACCTACGATGTCGGGAGGCTCTATGGACGACACATCCTTTGACGTGCTGATCATCGGCGGCGGGCAGGCCGGGATTCCCCTCGCGCACGCCCTCGCCGGGGAGGGGCGCCGGGTCGCCCTGGCCGAGCGCAAACACCTGGGCGGGTCGTGCGTGAACTTCGGCTGCACGCCCACCAAGGCCGTCCTCGCCTCCGCGCGGGTCGCCCACCAGGCCCGCCGGGCGGCCGAGTACGGCCTCGGGGTCCCGGAAGTCAGGGTCGATTTCCCGGCCGTGCTGGCGCGGGCCCGCCGCATCGCGGACGAGTCGCGCGCCGGGCTGGAGGAGCGGCTGTCGGACACCGACAATCCCCGCTGGCTGCGCGGCCACGCCCGGCTGGAGGGCCGGGACGGGGGGGGCTTCCGGGTCCGCGTGGGGGATCAGCTCGTGACGGCGGCGCAGGTGGTCCTCAACACCGGCACGCGCAGCGTCATCCCCGATGTGGAGGGGCTGGCGGAGGCGGACGTGCTGCACGCGGGCAACTGGCTGGACCGGGGCGAGCTGCCGGAACACCTCGCCCTGCTGGGCGGCGGCTACATCGGGGCCGAGATGAGCCAGTTCTACCGCCGCATGGGCAGCCGCGTCACCGTGATCGAACAGGGCGAGCAACTGATGGACCGCGAGGACCCCGATGTGGCCTCGGTCCTGCAAGACGCCCTGCGCGGCGAGGGCATCGAGCTGCGCCTGAACACCGAACTCCGGCGGGTGGAGCGCGCGGGGCCGGGCCTGCGGCTCACGCTGGGGCGGAACGGGCGGGACGAGACCCTGGAGGTCACCCACCTCTTCGTCGCCACCGGGCGGCTGCCCAACACGGACGACCTGGGGCTGGAGACGGTCGGGGCGCGGGTCGCGGAGCACGGCACGGTGGAGGTGGACGCCCGCCTCGCCACGAACGTTCCCGGCCTGTGGGTCGCGGGGGACATTCGCGGCGGGCCGATGTTCACGCACTCCGCCTGGGACGACCACCGGGTGCTGCTCTCGCAGCTCGCCGGGGACGGCTCGCGAACCACCGCAGGCCGCATCGTGCCCTACGGGGTCTTCACCGATCCGCAGCTCGGCCGGGTGGGGCTGACCGAGCGGCAGGCGCGGGAGGCGGGCCTGGGCGTGCGGGTCGCCTGCTACGAGATGGGCAAGAACGGCAAGGCGACCGAGATCGGGGAGACGCAGGGCCTCGTCAAGCTCGTCACCGAGGCGGAGAGCGGGAAAATCCTGGGCGCGGCGGTTCTCGCCGCCGAGGGGACCGAGATCGTCCACGTCTACATCGACCTGATGAACGCGGACGCGCCGGTAGACCGCCTGCGTGACGCCGTGCACATCCACCCCACCCTCGCCGAGGCCACCCAGAGCGTCACCCGGCTGCTGACGTAGGGCAGAGCGCCCCCAGGGTGCCGCTTTCCGGCACCATCCCGGACGACCGTGGCTCAAGCCGACCGCTCCCCGCCCGCGAGGATGGCGACGGCGGCTTCGTGGGGCATGGAGGGCGGGGACCCGCCGGGCCTCGCCGCGAGCTTCCGGGGCCGCGGTCCGTGCGCGCGATGGCCTGCGGGGTGATCCCGGCACGACGCGCCCGCACCACCGGCCACCCGGCGCCCCGGTCCACGACCCGGGACCTGTGGGTGGGCCGGACAGCCTCGGCGCCCGCGTTGACGGGGGGCCTCTGACCCCCAGCGCGACGAGCCGGGGCCACGCCGGGGGCGGAGTCGCAAGCACACCGGGCCCCTGACCGGGTGCCGTGAACACACCGGGCTCGGCCGCTCGTGGTCGGACGGCCGGTGACTGGCGTGTTCTGGGGACCCCGGGATTCGGTGGCCGTCGCGCCGGGGAAGAGGGGCGGGTCCGTGAACGGTTCTGGCCTTCCGGGTCTCCGCGCGGCGAACCCGGGGGCTCGGGTCCGACCGCCGGGTGCCTGCTCGGGTGCCGGGGAGGGCGCGTGAGGGGAACCGCGCGGGTCCACACAACTTCTGAACATCCCTTACCCGCCACCTGAACACGCGCCGCGCAGACTCCGGGTCACGTGGACGAGGCCCGTCCACCCACCACCCAAGGAGTCAACCCATGCGCCACGCACCCAAGGTTCTGCTGCCCCTCCTCGCCGCGCTTCTCGCTGGAGGAACCCTCGCCGCCCCGGCCGTCGCCACCACCCAGCCCGGTCCACGGCCCGCGCCCGGGGCCCAGCCCCACGCCCCACAGGCCATGCAGGTGGCCTACTACCGGGGGGACCCGCTCGGGGGCGGGCAACTCCTGAGCCGCACCGTCACGCCCGGACCCGGCGAGCGGCCCTTCCAGAACGCGCCCGGCGGCGCCACCCACGCCGTGGTGACCACGCCCTCCGGCCAGCGCGTGGTGGCCCTGCGAGACACCCGGAGCCAGCCGGGCCCCGGGGCCGACGCCGGGCGGCCCCGGCAGGGGCCGGGAGCGGGGGGCCCCGGGCCGAACGGGGCCGCGCCGCAGGGCCGGTCAGGCATGGCCCGGCAAGACCCCGGTGTCCTGGGCAGTGCCCTGCGCGGAGCCACCCGCGTGACCTTTTACGGCGCCGATCCCCTCCAGGGAGGCCGGGTGACCGCGACGATCACGCTGAACGGCACCGCCACGAACCAGGAGGGCGCCGTCGCCCAGGCCGCCCGGCAGGCGAGGTTCGCCGTGGTCGAGCGGCCCGGTGAGCGGTTGATCGTGGACCTGAGCGCCGGCCCCGCCCAGCCCGGCCAGACGCCTCCCCGGGGCGCCGGACGGCCCTGACGCGGCGCGGGAAGCGTGGGGGTCAGGCCTGTTTCCCGCCGCCCTGCACGCTCCCCGCCGCTTCATGCGAGAGTCTGGGGATGACCCCGCCCCCCAGCCCCCCGACCTCGACCGGGAGCAGGACGTGAAGACCATCCTGATCGTGGAGGACCACGCCGCCGTGCGTGACCTCGTGCGCGAGTACCTGGAGGAGCACGGCTACCGGGTGAGGGTGGCCGGGAGCGGGCAGGAGGGACTGCTCGAGGCCCGGCACCACCGCCCCGACCTCGTGCTGCTGGACGTGATGATGCCCGGCATGGACGGCCTGGAGTTCTTGCGCCGCTTCCGGATGGCCGAGCACGTGCCGGTGATCTTCCTGACCGCGCGGGACACCGAACTCGACAAGGTGCTGGGCCTGGAACTGGGCGCGGACGATTACGTCACCAAGCCGTTCTCGATGGCCGAACTCCTCGCCCGGGTGCGGGCGCACCTGCGCCGGGGCGAGGGCCCGGGCCCGGCCGCCGTGCTGCGGGCCGGGGAGGCCGAACTCGACCCGGCCTCGCGGACCCTGCGCGTGCGGGGCAACCGGGTGGACCTCACCCGCTCGGAGTTCGAGCTGATGTCCGCCTTCCTGCGCGCGCCCGGGCGGGTCTACACCCGGCCGGAACTGCTGGAGCGGCTTCAGGAGGAGGCCTCGGGCTCCGAGCGGACCATCGACGTGCACGTGCGCAACCTGCGCGCCAAGATCGAGCAGGAGCCTGGCCGGCCGCAGTTGATCGAGACCGTCTTCGGGGTGGGCTACCGCCTGAACCCGGACCCGGGCACGTGAGGCGGCCCTTCTGGCAGACCCTGGCGTGGCGGCTCACGCTGGCTTTCGTGCTCGTGAGCGCCGTGGCGCTGGGGGTGGTGGGCTTCATCTCGGCGGCGTCCACCCGCGCGGAGTTCGGCGCCCTGCTGGGGGCCCAGGCGCGCGAGGACCTGGGCACCCAGGTGCGGACGTACCTCGCCGCGCGGGGCACCCTGGAGGATTTTCGCCCGGCCGGGCCGCCCGCGCCGCCCCCTCCCCGGCCGCCGCGCGGGGGCTCCCCACCCCCCCCGGAGGGGCCGGGCCCCTTCGTGTCACGGGGGGCGTGGATCGTGCTGGACCCGGACCGCCGGGCCGTGTTCTCGACCCCCGACGTGGCGCGGGGGACCCGGGTGACGGGCCGGCCCGAGACGCCCGTGACGGCCGGCGGCCGGGTCGTGGCGTACCTCGTGCCGTCCGGCCTGCGGGCCCAGCCCGATCCCCGCAGCCAGGAATTCCTGGCCCGCACCGTCCGCGCCCTCGCCTGGGCGATGCTGGGGGCGGGTGTGCTGGCCGTCCTGATGGGGCTGCTCGTGGCCCGCACCCTCCTGAGGCCGCTGCGGGAACTCCTCGCGGGCATCCGGGCCCTGGGACGCGGCGAGGCCCCCGCCCTGCCCGGACGGGCGCGCGCCGACGAGTTCGGGGAGGTGCTCTCGGCCTTCGGGGAGATGCACCGGGCCGTCGAGCGCAACCAGCAGGCCCGGCGCCAGCTCACCGCCGACATCGCCCACGACCTGAACACGCCCCTGACCGTGATCGCCGGGACGCTGGAGGCCATGCTCGACGGCACCTTCGAGCCCACGGCCCAGAGGTTGCGGCGCCTGCACCTTGAAACCCGGCACGTGGCCCGGCTCGTGAACGACCTGCGCTTTCTCGCCCTCGCCGACGCCGGGGAACTGCATGTGAACCGCCAGCCCGCGGAGGTGGCGCTCCTGGTCGCGGACGCGGTGGCGGGCTTCCGGGCGGTCGCCGAGGGACAGGGGGTGGCGGTGGAGACGCGGCTGGAGGACGTGACCGTCTCCCTGGACCGGGTGCGGATCACCCAGGTCCTCCAGAACCTGCTCGCCAACGCGCTGGCCCACACGCCGGGGGGCGGACGGGTGGACGTGCGGGCCCGTCTGGAGGGCGGGCGGCTGCACGTCGGCGTGGCGGACACCGGCAGCGGCATCGCGCCCGAGCACCTGCCCCACGTGTTCGACCGGCTGTACCGGGCGGACGGGGCCCGCTCCGCCGGGGGCAGCGGCCTGGGCCTGAGCATCTGCCGGTCCATCGTGGAGGCCCACGGCGGGGAGATTCGGCTGACGAGCCGCCCGGGCGCGGGCACGTCCGTGACCTTCACGCTGCCGCTGGAGACCCCCCGGGGGACCTGAGCTTTCGGGCGCGTCCTCACAGCACCTGCGACAGAACCCAACAACTTCTGAACACCCTGACCCTACCCTCCGGGGCGAAACGCGGCCAGACCGCGCCGCCGCAAAGGAGACCCTGCCATGACCGACCCCCGGAAGCTCCCGCCCTACCCCGCCGACGACCACGACCACCACGACGACTTCAACGACCTCGGCCTGAGCGCCGACCTGGACATGCTCGCCCGCCCGGTCATGGACCGCCGCCGGGTCCTGGGCCTGGGGCTTCTCGGCATCGGCCTGCTGGTCGGCTGCGGCACGGGCGCCCTCACCCCGAGTGCGGGGACGGACACGGGCACCGGCACCGGAACGGGCACGGGCACCGCCGACTGCCCGGCGGCCATCCCCCCGGAGACGGCCGGACCCTACCCCGCCGACGGCTCGGCGGCCTCGGGCCAGTCGCTCAACGTGCTGACCCGCTCGGGGATCGTCCGCCCGGACCTGCGCACCAGCCTGGGGACGGGGAACACGGCGGCGGGCATTCCCCTGACCCTCACCCTGAAGCTGGTCAACGTCAACGCGAGTTGCGCTCCCCTGGCCGGGTACGCGGTGTACCTGTGGCACTGCACCCAGGACGGCAACTATTCGATGTACAGCCAGGCCACCGTCAGCGAGGACTACCTGCGCGGCGTGCAGGCCGCGGGCCCGGACGGCACGGTCACCTTCACCACCGTCTTCCCCGGCTGCTACGCGGGGCGCTGGCCGCACATCCACTTCGAGGTCTACCCGACCCTCGCCTCGGCGACCTCGGCGAACAACAAGATTCAGACCTCGCAACTCGCGCTGCCCGAGGCCACCTGCCGGGAGGTGTACGCCACGGGCGGGTACTCGGACAGCGTGCGCAACCTCAACAGCATCTCGCTGGCCCGCGACAACGTGTTCAGCGACGGCTACAGCAGCCAGATGGCGACCGTCACCGGCAGCGCGGCGGCGGGATACGCGGCCACGCTGACCGTCGGCCTCGCCCGCTGAGCAGCGCGGTGGGGCGGGCCGCCCCTGGAGAACACCATGAACCTTGGACCGATGGAAATCATCCTCGTCGTGATCGCCCTCGCGCTGGTGTTCGGGCCGAAGAAGCTGCCGGAACTGGGCCGGGGGCTGGGGCAGAGCGTCCGCGAGTTCCGCTCCGGCACCCGGGAACTGAGGCGGGACCTCGACCTCACCGGCGCCGATCAGGAAAAGCGGCGCTGACCGGGCCCGCCTGAAGCTGCGGCGGGGCCCGGGTCAGGTGGGCGTGAGGGGCGCCCCGCCAGGCTCGCCCGGGGAATGCGCGGGCGCCCGCTGAGGCGCACCTGCCGGGTGGCGCTCACCTCCCCGGCCCTGGTGGGGTGACCCTGGCCGTCTTGTCCCCCCGTCGCGCCGGGGTGTCCTGATCCCGGTCCCCCACCGCCTCACGGGCCCTTGGGCAGCGTGAAGGTGAAGGTCGCCCCCTCGCCCGGGGTTCCCTGCGCGGACACCGTGCCGCCATGTCGGGAGACGATGCGCCGCACGTTCGCCAGCCCGACCCCGGTGCCCTCGAACTCCGCGTCGCGGTGCAGCCGCTGGAACACCCCGAACAGCCGCTCCCCGTAACGCGGGTCGAAGCCCACCCCGTTGTCGCGCACGCACACCGCCCATTCCTGCACCCGGTCCTCGGCCCAGACCTCGATCCGGGCGACCTCGCGTGGGCGGGTGTACTTCACCGCGTTGCCCAGCAGGTTCGCCACCACCTGTTCCAGGATGTCCCGGTCGCCCGTCACCACCGGCAGCGGCGCGACCCGCCACTCCACCCGCCGCCCGGCCAGCTCCACCTCCAGGTCGTCCCGCGCCTGCCCGAACAATGCGCCCAGGTCCACGCTCCGGGTGCGCAGCGGGTGCTGGGCGGTGCGGGCCAGGTCGAGCAGGGCGTCGATCAGGGTGTTCATGCGCGTCGCCGCCCCCTCGATCACGCTCAGGTAGTGGGTGGCCTTGGGGGGAGGGGCGTCTCCCAGCGTCTTGCGCAGCAGGCCCGCGAAGCCGACGATGTGCCGCACCGGCGTGCGCAGGTCGTGCGACACCGAGAAGCTGAAGGCGTCCAGTTCCTCGTTCGCCAGGCTCAGGGCCTCGGCGCGGTCCTGAAGGGCCACGCGCTGCACCTCCAGTTGCCGGGCCTGCTCGGCGCGGTCCAGCGCGAGGGTCAGGCCCCGGCCCACCGCGCGCACCAGGGTCTTGTCGCGCTCCGGCCACTGCCGGGTGTCCTTGAGGCCCACCGCCAGCACGCCCCGCACCTCGCCGCCCACGGTGAGGGGGTAGGTGGCGACCGTGCCGTACTGCTCGGTGGCCTCGACCTGTTCGCGCACCGGGTCCCAGGCGTCGGTGAACACCGCCTCCCCGGAGCCCAGCATCCGCGCGAAGATCGGGGTCGCGTCCGGCACCCCCGCCTGCACCCGGGCCACCACGTCCGCCCGCATGTCCTCGCTCCACACCCGCAGCTTCCACAGTCCCTCCGCGTGCTCGTAGTACCCGACGCTGGCCTCCGAGAACCGGGCCCGCAAGACCGTGATGGCCTGCCGGACCAGGGCGTGCACGTCGGTCTGCGTCCCCACGGCCTCCGTAAAGACCATGAACGCCTCGTGCGCGCGGGCCTCCTCCTCGATGTGCCGGGTGCGTTCCTGCACCTGCCGCCGGAGGGCGGTCATGAGGCGGGCGCGGCCGAGAGCGATGGCGCACTGCGAGGCGAGGATGCGCAGGAAGCGCTGTTCCTCCGGCGTGAAGGAATGCGGCTCCCTGAAATCGAGGATGACCACGCCCAGCGGGGCGTCGTCAAGGAACATAGGCAAAACGGCGGTCGCCACCGCCGCCACACCCCCCGTGCGGGCCTCCAGCTCCGGGTAGGTGCGGGTGAGGTCGCCCTCATGCTCGAAATAGAGGGCCTCATGCCGTTCCAGCGCGTCCCCGGCCGGGACGTTGCCGTCGAGGGGACCGTCCTGCCAGAGGGTCTGCGCCCCCTCCTCGTGGCCCTGCGTGGCGGCGATCTCCAGGCGGTTGCCCTGCGCGCTCACGAACAGCACGGCGCCCGCGACGGCGCCCAGGGCCCTCAACGCGGTTTGGAGGACGACCGCGAACACGTCTGCGGGCGCCTGGGCGGCGGCCAGGGCCTCGGTGACGTCTTGGAGGTGTTCATTCAGGGGGACGCGCACGGGGGCGTCCGCCCCGGGGTGCATGGACATGCGGGCAAGATACTGTCCGCGAGCACGCCCCGATATGGCCTATCCCCCACGGTCGTCGCTCCCCCGCCCGGGCCGTTGTCCTGCAAGGGCGGGAACGTGGGGAGGCGCAGGTGGGCGCGGTTTACTTTCCCTTCATGGTATCCTGCCCGGACGCGACGGGCGCTTCGGGCGCCTGTTGTGCTGAGAGGAGGAGCGTGCCCAGGCACCTGCTGATCGTCGAGGACAATCCGCACGACCTGGAACTGGCCCGGGCGGCGCTCGACCTCAGCGAGGTCCACTGCGAGGTGAGCGTGGCGCGAGACGGGCAGGAGGCGCTGGCGTTCCTGCGGGGAGGAAAGGACCTTCCCGACCTGGTGCTGCTCGACCTGAACATGCCGCGCGTGAACGGGCACGAGGTGCTGGCAGCCGTCCGGGCGGACCCGCTGCGGCGGCGGGTGCCGGTGGTGGTGTTCACGACCTCGGGCGAGGTGCGCGACCGACAGGCGGCCAGGGCGGCGGGAGCGGACGACTACGTGCGGGGGCCCGGAAGGTTCGAGGACCTGATCACAGCCTGGGACGGCGCTGGCTGGCCGCCTAGCGCCGCCTCCCGACTCCGCAAGGTTCCGGTCGCCCCACCGGCCGGGGAGGCGGCGGCCCCGGGCGGTGAACACCTCCCCGGTGGGGTCAGCGGGCGCCCCGGCGCGGGCTCGCACCCACCCGGCGCTTTTCCCCCTTAGCGGCGTACATGCGCGCGTCGCTGACCTCGATCAGGGTCCGGAGGTCCGTGCCGTCCGCCGGAAAGCAGGCCAGGCCCGCGCTGGCGTCGGCGTACGCGAAGCCCGCCCGGCGCACCTGACGGACCACCGCCTCCACCCGGGCCAGCAGGGGGGGCCCCTCGTGGGGTGTCACGCCGGTCAGCACGACCGCGTATTCGTCGCCGCCCAGGCGGTACGGCTGGTCCTGGGGGCGGAAGCGCTCACGCAGGGCGCGGGCGAACTCGGCCAGCAGCGCGTCCCCGCGCAGGTGGCCCTCCCCGTCGTTCACGGCCTTGAGCCCGTCGAGGTCGATGCTCAGCACGCCGACCCGTCCGCCACGCCGCGCGGCGTCCTCCAGCTCGGCTTCGAGGTGGGCGGTGAAGGCGCGGCGGTTGCCCAGCCCGGTGAGGGGATCGGTGTGGGCGGCGGCCGCGAGGTCTTGCAGCCGGAGCTGCCGCTCGGCCCCGGCCCTCAGGATGCGGCCCGCCGTGATCAGCAGGTCGCGCTCGAAGGGCGACCACGCCCCGAACTCGCCGCCGCGGTAGGCGCCCAGGATGAGTTCCTGGCCCGGCAGGCGCAGCAGGACGGGGAGGGCCGCCGTGCCCCGCAGGCCGTTTTGCCAGGCCACCTCGGACAGCGACTCGGCGTTCAGGAAGACCCGGTGACCGGCCAGCACGCCCAGGGCCTCGTAGTGACTCGCGGGGACGCCCGCCTGCTGGCGCCGCTGGACCGCCTCCGGGGGAGAGCCGTGCACGGCGAGCGGCCGGAACACCTCGCCCTCGCGGCGCCACAACACCTGCCAGCCGTCCCCCAGGGCGCGGCCCACCGCCGCCAGCGCGAAGGGCGCGATCTGCTTCACGTCCCCTTCGCCTTCGAGGAGCTGGGAGAGTTCCAGCAGCACCTCGGCCCGCCCCCGCGCCCGCTGGGCCTCCTCCAGGGCCTGCTGGAGGGGTTCTTGATCCCCGCGCCGCGCCCCCGGCCGGGCTCCCCGGTGGTGCAGGGCGCGCACCACCGCCTCCATGAAGCGGCGGTCCCACGCGCTCCAGGGGCCGTCGTCCCCGAGCCGCACCAGCGTGACCACGTGGCCCGGCAGCCCGGCCTCGCCCAGCCAGGCGCTCGCCGCGCAGGGGGCGCCGGGCGGCCCGGCGTCGTCCCCGCCGAAGCACACGCCCGTTTGGTGGGCCGCCCGCCGGATCAGCCCGTCCCCGTGGGGCTCGGCCGCGGGGTCGTACCCGGCGCCCCGGGGGCTGTGCCAGAGCGGGGTCGTGGTGGCCCGGTCGCCCTCGACCGCCGTGAGGCCCACCCAGTCCGCGCCCAGGACCGGCGCGGCGAGGTCGGCCACACGCCGCAGCAGGTCTTCCGGCGCCAGACCGAGGGCCGTGAGGTCGCTCACCCCCCGCAGGAGCTGCGACAGGGTGAGGTCTTCTTGAAACCGGCGCCGCGCCTCGGCCCTCGCCCTCCCCTCACGCTCGACCTCCCAGGTCCTGAGCCGCCCTTCCAGCTCGTCCACCGCCAGGGCCGCGAGGTCGCCGAGGACGGCGGGCTCCCCGCCGGACCGGGGCGCGCGGGGCCGGACATCCAGCACCCCCAGCGTGCCGAGGACCCGCCCGTCGGGCGCGACCAGGGGCACCCCGGCATAGAAGCGCGGCGCCAGCTCTCCCGGGGCCCTCCGGCAGGCAGCGAACCCGGCGTCCCGGGCCAGGTCGGTCACGACCACGCCCTCCGGGTGATCCAGGGTGGCGGCGTGCAGCTCCGGGAGGCCGGGCAGCCGCCGCCAGCCCTCGCCCACGCCGCCCTGGAACCAGGGGGGCTCGCCGTGGCCCAGCGTGAGCAGGGCCACGGGCGCCCGGAGCAGGCGGGCCGCCAGACGGAGGGGCCGGTCGAAGGCCGACTCGGGCAGGGGGCCGAGGACCGCGTACCGCTCCAGGTCGGCCGCGTGCGGGGGTGCCGGGATCGGGCGAGACACCTTCATGACCCCCGATTCTGTTCCGCCGCGCCTGCCAGCCCTGTCACAGCCCCGCGCGGAGGGCCAGCCCACCGGAACGTGAAGGCCCCTCCTTCCCCGGGGGACGGGGGCCCGGGTTCGGCGGGTCGTCCAGACCGGGGCGGGTGTCCGGGCGGGTGCGGGTCCGCGTCCCCGCTATGCTGAACCCCTCGCCTTGTCGCCTTGTCCCCAGCCGTGGAGGTTCACGTCATGCCCCGTCTTTCCAGGATCGTCTGTGCCCTGCTGCTCGCCCTGACCGCCGCCTGGGGCGGTGCGCAGCGGCTGGGCGACGTGAGCTTCACCACCCCGCCGGGCTGGACGGTTCAGGTCGAGGGGGGGCTGGCGACCTTTACCCCGGACGGCGGCGCGGCGCAGGGCGTCATGGTGCTGCTGCCTCCCCAGACCGTCTCCGGCGACGCCCGGAAGTGGTTCGCGGCGCGGGTGGCACAACTCTCGAACGACGGCGAGGTTCTCGAACGCAGCGAGGTCAGCAGCACGCAGACGGCCTCGGGCACGCCCCTGCTCGTTCAGGCGGTGAGCGTCCGGGTCGCGCGGGGCACGCAGCAGCGCTTCTACACGGCGGTCCTCTCGGGGGGGAAGGCCACGCTGGCCGTTCTGGCGGTGCCCGGCGGGGACGCCCTGAAGCGGTTTCAGCCCGGATTGATCGCCCTGGTGAATTCAGTGGCCTCACCCGGTCAGGCCGCTTCCGGCGCCGCGGCGGCCCGCCCACCCGCGGGCGGCAAAGCCCCGCTGCCCGCCGTGAAGCCGCAAAACGCCGCGCAGTTCGGGGCGGCGGGGGGTGACCCGGAGAGTCAGGTCATCCCCGACGAGTTCCGCTGCTATCAGGTCAAGGAGGGGAGCGGCCTCACGCCCGAACTCGTCGTGCAGATTCTGCCGGGCGGGAAGTACCGCACGTCCTCCGGCGCGGGGAGCTTCGGCGTGAGCAAGGACGGCAGCCTGAGAAAGACCACCTGGCGCGGCGGTCCCCTGAACGGGGCCTCCGGTTACCTGAACTTCGGCGATCACGGCCAGAGCTTCAGCCTCTCCGACGTGGGCGAGACCGCGCAGACGTCCGGCCTGCGCTTCGAGTGCTACCAGCGCGGCCCGATGGAGAACCTGCGGCTCTTGCAGTTCAGGCTCAAGACGCCCGCCCCCGCCCCCTACCCCTGCGTCCTGTCGGACGGCAGCGGCAAGAGCGGCGGCACCCTGGAGATCTTGCCGGGCGGGGCCTACCGCCTCGGCGGGCAGGCGGGCCGCGTGGCGGTGGACTTCCGCAGCGATCAGGACGAGGACTGGAGCGACCTGGAGTTCACGGGCGGGCCCCTGGAGGGCGCCATCGGCTCCTACAGCGAGGACGAGTCCGGCGTGCGGGAGGTCAGCGTCTTCCGCCCCAAGATGAGCTGCCGCAGCGTGACCAAGCCGACACCCATTCCCCGCTACGGCACGGCGAAGGCGCCCGCGCCGCCCAGGGGGTCCGGGGGCCTCACGGGCGCCTACGCGGCCTGGTCTCCCGACACGCTGGCGATCATGGGCTACGGGGGCTGCGGCGGCACCCTGTGCTGGAGCACCCGCTTTTTCACGAAAGAGGGGTACGTCTACACCGGCGAACCGGAGGCGGGTCTCGACGAGGCCGACTGCTCGCGCACCCACCCCAACGGCCTGCCGATCTGCGAGGTCTACCGGGTGCAGGCGGGCAAGATCACGTTCGGTGGGGACAAGCCGGAGACGTTCCGCAAGGAGGGGCGCAACCTCCAGATCGGGGGGCAGACCTATGAGCCCATGCTGCCGCTCCAGGGGGTCGGGCTCGGCGGCGCGTACGAGTCCAAGAGCTTCGTCGGGGGCGGCACCAGCACCACCTCGGGCTCCTTCCAGCGCGATCTCGTCTTCACGCCGCAGGGCCGCTTCAGCCTGAACCGCAGCGGGGGCGTCGTCTCGACCGCGACCGACACGGGCACCTCGCTCGGCAACGTGATCGGCGGCGTGGCCGTCACCTCCAAAGGCGGCAGCGGCGGCACCTACCGCGTCACGGGCTACACCCTGGAACTGACCTACGCCGGCGGGCACGTGGAACGCAAATTCGCCTTCGCCCTCCCCGACAAAAGCGGCAAGCCCGACCTGGGCCTGTTGCGGATCGCCGGGTCCACGTACACCCGGCAGGACGGAAAGTAGACCCGGCCTCCGCCACCCGGGCACGGCGGGCGGCCCGGAGGCCACGTCCCAGGTCGGGCGTCCCCGCCCTCACCCCCCTTGGGAGGGGACGGGGCCGGGGGACGAGCCGGGATCAGGTCGAGGCCCGGCGTGGGCGTCTCCTGCCCGACCCGCGCCGCCGTCTTCCCTTGCGATCCTCCCCTGGAGGGTCTAGACTCTGGGCATGACCACCGAGTTGACGGTTACCGGGATGAGCTGCGGCCACTGCGAGAAGGCGGTGACGAGTGCGCTGAGCAACGTTCCCGGCGTGCGGGACGTGCGGGTGGACCTGCAAGGCGGCACCGCCACCGTGCAGGGCGAGGCCGATCCCCAGGCCTTGATCGCCGCCGTGACCGAGGAGGGCTACGGCGCCCAGGTGCGCGGCTAACGTGACCCACGCCAAGACGGACCACGCCGCCCACACCGGGGCGCACCTGTGTATGCCCGAGGACGCCCGCAAGCGCGCCGCCCGGCGGCTCAAGATCGCGCGGGGGCACCTCGACAGCATCGTGACCATGCTGGAGCAGGAGGACGCGTACTGCGTGGACGTGCTGCGGCAGATCAAGGCCGTGCAGGGGGCGCTCTCGGGGGCGGGCGAGGTGGTGCTGCGCGGGCACCTCGAAGCCCACGTCGCCACCGCCTCCACCCGGGGCGACAGCGTGGAGATCGTCGAGGAGCTGATGGAGGCCCTCAAGTACACCTGAGGGCGCCCCGTGCCGCCCTCCCGGTCACGGGGCCCGGTGGGCTCGGGCCGACCTCAGGCCACAGGGCCGAGCCCAGGCGGGTCGGCGCAAGACGAGTTCGACGGGGAGGGTTTCGTGCCCCGCGACGACTTCGGGATCGTTTCCCCGGCGGGTCGCCCCAGCTCGGCCCCCGGCCAGTCGGGGTGAGCCGCGTGACCACCCGCTCCCCGTCGGTTGACGGCCCGGATGGCCCCGGGGGGAGGGGGCCGTCTTTCCCCCGTCACCCCGGCCCGGGCCGGGAGGGACGTCCAGACGTGCCCGGTCGCGCGCGGTCGCCGTAACTCCCGGGTAACCTCCGGTGCCCACCCTGGGGACAGGCTCCTTGCGGCCTGGAGGTGGAAGATGTTCCGTCGAGTCCTCGTTCCGGTCGACTTCGGCACTTGCAGCGTGCAGGCCGTCACCCACGCCTGCGACCTCGTGCGGGCCTTCGGGGGAAGCCTCACGCTGCTGCACGTTCTGGAGGCGCAGGAGCCGGGTGGGCCGGTCGAGGACCGCCTGCGCCACCTCGCCGAGCGCGGCCGCCGCCCACCGATCCTGCTGGTCGAGGACCCCGGGGCGCACTCCGTCGCGGCCGCGATCCTGGCGGTGGCCCGCCGCGCGGGGGCCGAGCTGATCGTCCTCGGCCCGCACGGGGGACCGGACCCCACCGTCCGCAGGCTCGGCCGGGTGGCGACCGAGGTCCTGCTGGGCGCCCATCTGCCCGTTCAGCTCGTGCCGGGGGCCGTTCAGGGCACTCCGGGGCCGGGGACCCGCTGGCGGGCCCTGGCAGCGAGGGACCGGGACGCCTGAGCGAGGGGCAGGAGCAGGGGCCCATCGCTGGGAGGGCGGCGCACGGTGGTCCGGGCCAGCGTCTTCGTCGTCACGAACAGGTCAGCCGGGCGCGGTCGTCGGCGGTGCCGCGCGTGACGGGGGAGTCGAACACCCCGTCGATGCCGATGCCGCCCAGGCGGTGGGTGTCCAGGTTGTAGAAGTCAAGCTTCTTGAAGCACCCGTCGAGATGCACGTCCAGATGTTCGTCGCGCGCCGAACCGGCCGTGCCGGTGGTGACCCTGGCGCTGGGCTGGGTGGACGCCGCGTTGCGCAGCACGGACGCGAGTGCGGCCATCGGAACGCGGCTGGCGCTGTGGCTGGCCGGGGCGGGTCCCGCGGACGTGCGGCGTCCAGGGCTCCCCCGCCCCCGACGATCCACGCGGACCCGCGCGGCTGAGCGGCGGGATGCGCCCGATGGCCCCGCCGCTCATCTACACCGGCCGGACGGATCGGACCCGGGCCCCTCCCGCACCGCGCCGCCCCCAGCCCTGGTCGGAGCCCGGGGGCAGGCCCCATGAGGACCCCCTCGTCCCCGGCCACCGCTGGCGGACCTGCGGGCGGCTGAGGTTCGGGCGCGGCCGATCTGCCTCGCGTCCATATGTCCGGGGCGGTCCTCTCCACCCATCCCGCAAGGCTCCCGGGACGACACCCAGGCAGGGCCCACCCCTTGACCGGCCGAACCCAGCCGCCTATGCTCTGAATGACCGTTCATCTGAATGAGCCTTCATTCACCACCGGGAGATCTATGGCGGGCAGTCTGCAAGAGCAGCTCACGGCGACCAAGCGAGCCCACATCCTGAACGCCGCCGCCCACGTGTTCGCCGAGAAGGGCTTTCATGCCACGACCGTCCGGGACGTGGCCCGCCGGGCGGGGGTGGCCGACGGGACCATCTACAACTATTTCGAGAACAAACACGCCCTGCTGCTGGGGCTGCTCGACGAGATGACCCGGACCGCTCGCGGGATGATCGACCCCGCGGAGCTGGCCGATCTGGACCTGCGGGGGTTCCTGAGGGTGTCGTTCTCCCACCCCCTTCAGGCGTTCCAGGCCAGCCAGTTCGAGCTGTTCCGGGTGATCTTGTCGGAGGTCATGGTGAACCGTGAGCTGGGCGAACGCTTTCAGGCCCAGATTCTCGCCCCCATGATCGAGGGGGGCGAGGGCTTCGCGCGGCTGTGGGCGGCCCGCCACGGGGTCACCCTGGCGCACGGCGGCCTGAACATGCGCGTGGTCTGCGGGCTGGTGATCGGGCTGCTCGTCCAGCGGGCGCTCGGCGACGAGACCCTGATCGCGGCCTGGGACGACCTGCCCGGGACGCTCGCCGACCTGATGCTGGGAGGCCTGGTTCCGGATGAGGCGTAGCGGCGGGCCGGGGGCCGAACAGGGGCTCGCGTTGGTCGCCACGGGGCTCACGCTCGCCGGTGTGGTGCTGGCGGTCACCCAACCGCCCTGGTTGACCGAACCGCTCCAGGCCGCCGTGCGCGAGGCCGGGGGAGCGGCCCGGTGGTGTATGTCCTGCTGTGCGTGCTGGCCGCGCCCTTTCACCTCAGCGGCGTGCTGGGCGCGCTCTCCACCGTCACCTGGCCGCTTCCCGCCGCGCTGGGGCTGACCTTTCTGGGCACGCTGCTCGGCGCCCTGCTGACGGCCTGGCTGCTCTCGCGGGCTCACCCCCCGGCCCAGGGATACCGCGCGGCCTGGCCGGGGTGGTTCGGACGGCTCGCGGCGCAGGTGCAGCGGCGGGCCGTCCTGACGGGGGTGCTGGCCCGGCTGGCCCTGGGCTCCGGCGCGGCCCTGGAAGCCTTTTTCGTGCTCACCGGCTACACGCGGCGGCAATACCTCGTCACGGCGGTCCTGGGCACGGCGCTGTGGACCCTTCAGGCGCTGCTGGGCGTGACCCTCCTGCGTGAGCTGGCAAAAGCCTCGCCGGGTCTCGCCGCCCTGTTCGCCCTGCTGCCGCCGCTGACGGTGGCCGCCCTGCTGGCCCTGCGCCGCGCCCGTCAGCGGCAAGACGCCGCCTAGCCCCGCTTTTTTCCCTTGGGGAGGCTACCATGAACATCGCCGTCATCGCCCTGGGCACCCAGGGGGACGTTCAGCCCTACCTCGCCCTCGGCGGGGCGTTGGTCCGCGCCGGGCACCGGGTACGCCTCGTGGCGCCCGAGGGGACGGACGCCGGCGCCGCCCCCGGCCTGGAGGTGTGGCCGGTGCCCGGAGACGCGCGGGGCGTCATGGCGTCGCCGGAGATGCGCGAGCGGCTGGCCCGGGGCCGCTTTCTGGAGATCCAGCGTTACGCCAACCGGCAGATGCGCCGGGTGGCCCCGGCCTGGGCCCGCGCCGCCCTGACGGCCTGCGAGGGCGCGGACCTGCTCGTGGCCGGACTGGGCGGCCTGTCCCTGGCCCAGCCCCTGGCCGAGAGGCTTGCGCGGCCCCTCATCGAGGCCCACGTCGTGCCCCTGACCCCCACCCGCGAGTTCCCGGGGCCGCTCCTGCCCGCCGGGGCCGCGCGGCTGGGCGGGACCTTCAACCGCCTCTCCTACGGGCTGATCCGCCAGGCCATGTGGCAGGGCTTCCGGGCGGCGGACACCGACCTCCGGCGGGGGGTCCTGGGGCTGCCCCCCGCCCCCTTGCTCGGGCCGCGTCCGCCGCGGGGCCCCGTGACGCCCCCCGTGCTGTACGGCGTCAGCCCCGCCGTGCTGCCCCGTCCGGCCGACTGGCCCGCCCGGGTCCACCTGACCGGCTTCTGGTTTCTGGAGGCCGCGCCGGACTGGCAGCCGCCCGCCGCCCTGGAGGCCTTTTTGCGGGCCGGACCGCCCCCGGTGTCCGTCGGCTTCGGCTCGATGGGAAGCCGTGACCCGCAGGAGACCGCCGACCTCGTGCTGGAGGCCCTGAGGCGCACCGGGCAGAGGGCCGTGCTGCTCAGCGGCTGGGGCGGCCTGCTCCGGGGGGCGGTGCCGGACACGGTGTTCCTGAGTGACGCCCTTCCGCACGGCTGGCTGTTTCCGCGCGTGGCGGCGGTCGTCCACCACGGCGGGGCGGGCACCACGGCGGCGGGGTTGCGGGCCGGGGTGCCGGGCGTGGTCGTCCCGTTCTTCGGGGATCAGCCCTTCTGGGGGGGGCGGGTCCAGGCCCTGGGCGTCGGGCCCGCCCCCCTGCCCCGCCGGGGGCTGACCGCCGACCGGCTCGCGCAGGCCCTCCACACCGTCATCACCGACGCGCCGATGCGGCGGCGGGCGGCGAGGCTCGGCGAGGTCATCCGGGAGGAGCGCGGCCTCGGGAACGCGGTGCGGGTGATCGGGGCGTTCGGGCGGCAGGTGGGTCTGCCCACCCCGTAGCGGGCACCCGGTCTCGCCTCTCCCCCGCCGCGAAGGCACGCGGCCACCGGGGGGGTGCCGAACCCTTTGACCGGTTTTTGACCGGGACCCGTTCAGGCTGCCCTCACGCCCGGTCGAGGCGCCCCGAAGGGGAGTCGGCCGCCCGGCCGGGACGTGCCGCGCCGCGCCCTCTCCCGCACCTGCCGGAGGGCGCCGTTGAACCTCTTCCGACACCGCCCGCGTTCGTCCGCCCGCCTGTCCTCGACCCCAGCCGGAGGTTGACCCATGACGAGCACGCAGAGCACGCCCTCACCCGACATGCAGGCCCTCAAGGCGAGGCTCAAGGCCACCTGGGAGAGCGGCGACTACGGCGTCTTCGCCCGTTCCCTCGAACCCGGCGCGCTGGTGTTCTTGCGGGAGCTGAACATCCGGCCCGGGGAGCGGTTTCTGGACGTGGCCTGCGGGGCCGGTCAGCTCGTCATCCCCGCCTCGCGCATGGGCGTGGACGCGACCGGGGTGGACATCGCCGCCAACCTGATCGGGCAGGCCCGGGAGCGCGCCGCCGCCGAGCACCTGCCCGCCCGCTTCGACGAGGGTGACGCCGAGGACCTCCCCTACCCGGACGCTGGGTTCGACGTGGTGAGCAGCCTCGTCGGCGCGATGTTCGCCCCCCGCCCGGAGCACGTCGCCGCCGAGTTGCTGCGGGTGTGCCGCCCCGGCGGACGGGTCGTGATGGGCAACTGGACCCCCTCCGGCTTCGTCGGCGGCCTGTTCAGGGTCCTGGGACGGCACGTGCCCCCCTCGCCGCTGATGCCCTCCCCGATGGGGTGGGGCGACGAGGCCACCGTGCGCGAGCGGCTGGGGTGGGGGGCACGGGAACTGGGTTTCGAGCGCTTCGCCTACCCCTTCGCGTACCCCTTCGGCCCGGCCGAGGTCGTCGAGTTCTTCCGCGCCTTTTACGGCCCGACGAACCGCGCGTTCGCGGCGCTGGACGAGGGCGGGCAGGCGGCCCTGCGTGCGGATCTGGAGGCGTACTGGGCCGAACACAACCGGGCCCGGGACGGCACCACCCGGCTGGACTCCGAGCTGCTGGTCGTGAGGCTCGTTCGCGCCTGACTTCCGGGCCCTGCGCCCGGGGCCACGCCGCAACGTGGGCCGGTCTGCCCGGCGGGCCGCGAGGCCGACCGACCCGTTTCCCCCCGGAGGTGAAAGAGATGACGCCGAACCGTTTCCCAAAGGCCCTGCTGCTCGCGGCCCTGCTCGCCGCCTGCGGCCATGCCCCCACCACGCGGGCGCCGGACCCCGCGACGCCGACCCCCCAGTTCGGCAGCGGCCGCCGCGACGAAGCCTACGGCCTCGCCCCACACGGCTCGGGCGTCTACGTGGTGGGCCGGACCTGGGGCAAGCTGTACGGCCCACACCAGGGCGACGCCGACGCCTTTCTCGCCAAATACGACGCGGCGGGCACCCTCGTGTGGGGGCGGCAGTTCGGCACGTCCGACCTCGACGACGCCTGGGGCGTGTCCACCGACACGCAGGACAACGCGTACGTGGTGGGCCGGACGGAGGTCGGCAGCAATACCTTCGACCTCTTCCTGCGCAAGTACACCGCGGGCGGTGACCTCGTGTGGTCGCAGCCCGTCGGGACCGGGGGCGGCGGGACCGGCGGCGGCCTTGCGGTCCACGGGAGCGGCGTCTACGTGCCGGTGTCCATCTTCGGGGTCGCCAGCCTCCTCAAGTACGACGCGGACGGCACCCTGCTCTGGACCCTCAGGGACCACACCCACAGCGACCTGAGGTACGCCGACGTGGCGCTGGGCCCCGACGGTTCGGTCTACCTGGCGGGCACCGACCACGACGGCATGGTCCTGCGCAAGGTCACCCCGGACGGCGGGATCGTCTGGACGCGTCAGGTGCTCTACCAGCAGTTTCAGAACCAGACGGGCACGGCCGTGGCGGTCGCGCAGGGTCACGTCTACCTCGTCGGCAACTTCCAGTGGTGGGCGTCGGGCGAGCAGAAGGTGCTCGTCACGAAGTTCGGCGCGGACGGCGGGCAGCAGTGGCAAGAGCCGTACCACAACCTGTACGGCACCGACACCGCGTGGGACGCCAGCGTGGACGGCAGCGGCAACCTCTACCTCGCCGGGTACCGGGGGGGTGGCCCCCACCCGTCCCTCGTCGGCTTCGTCAGCAAGGTCGGACCCGGCGGGGGGCCGCCGCTGTGGACCAAGACGGTCGCCGCGCGACCGGGGGCATACGCCTTCGCGGTGCTCGCGTCCCCGGCGCTCGGCGGCCTCCTCACCCCCGGTCGCGCGTGGCCCCTGCCCAGGGCCGTGACCGAGGTGTACGCGGCCGGGTACGCCCTCGGGGACCTCGGCGCCGGGCACGCGGGCGACGGGGACGCGTTCCTGCGGCGGCTGGACAGCGCCACCGGCGAGACGCTCTGGACGAGGTAGCCGGCGACCCCACCCGGCGCCCGTGCCGCCCGCGGAGTCGGCGGGGGCCTCAGGGGTGAGCCCCCGCCAGGAACCCCTCCGGCAGGGCGGGCAGGCACTCGCCCACCTCCAGCAACGCGGCTCGCCGCTCGGCGTACAGGGCATGGGCCGCCGCCGTCTGGCCCTGGGCCCGCAGGGCCCGCACGGCGAGCCGCAGGGCCTCCTGATCGTAGGGCTCCACCTCGCACAGCACGCGGGCGAGGCGCCCGAGGTCGGGTGCGCCCCGCGCGAGCAGCGCCTCCACCCGCGCGCGCAGGGCGAGCGCAAGGGCGTCCCGCACGCCGGGCAGCCAGCCCTCGCCCAGCCCCTCCAGGTAGGCCCCGCGCCAGAGTTCGGCGTCGCCGCCCGCCAGAAAGTCCTCGGCGTCGCTCGACACGGCGCCCAGCGCGTAGCCGTTCGGGGTGCTGAGCACGGCGTCCTGGCCCAGCCCCGACCGGATCAGGTACACCTGCTGCTTGAGGGTGCGGCGGGCCCCCGCCTCCGGGGCCCCGGGGTACAGGGCGTCCACGAGGTCGAGCGCACTCACCTCCCCCCTCCCGGCGATGCGGGCTTCGAGCAGGTACGCGAGCAGCTCGGCGCGCTTGCGCCCCCGGTACGGCGCCGCCCGGTCCCCGCGCCAGAGGCCGAACGCCCCCAGCACCGTCATCCGCGCCGGGGGGGAAGGCGGCGGGGCCGGGGCGGGCGGCCGCGCGGGAAAGTACCGCCGCGCGCGCCCCGCCAGCGCCCCCAGGCCGACCTCCTCGAACCAGGCCAGGAGGGACGCCGCCCGCGCCGCGTCCCCCTCCAGCCGGGCGAGTTCGAGTTCGGCCTCGTGGCGGTACTCGGGCACCCGGGTCCGGGTGACCGCCTGCTGCCAGCACGCCCGCGCCTGCCCGGTCTGCCCGTTCGCCTCCAGCGCGAGCGCGAGGGCCACGTCGCGGCCGTAGGCGTCCTCGACGGAGCTGGAGTCCAGCGCGGCGGCCTCCCCCGCGAGCCCCAGGGCGCGCGCCGGGTCGCCCTGCCACGCCTCGACCCGCGCGGCCACGCACAGGGCGGTCAGGAGCGGGCGCGGGTTGGCGAGCGAGCGCGCGTGCGCCAGGGCGTCCCGGGCGAACTTGTGCGCGAGCGCGCCGCCGTGGGGGGGGCGCCAGTCGGCGTACAGCAGGCCCAATTCCCACTCGCAGTTGGCGAGGCTGTAGGTCACGTCCAGCCGCGAGAGGGTGCCCTGCGCCTCCAGCAGGGTCGCCTCGGCCTCCGCGAAGCGCCCCAGCCGCCCGAGGGTCACGCCGAGCAGGGTGCGGGCGTTCGCCGCATACTGCACCCAGCCCGCCTCGGCGTAGCGCCGGGTGGCGACGTTCAGGGCGCCCAGGGCCTCGCCGTAGCGGCCCAGCCGGGACAGGTTGAACGAACGCTCGTACTGGCACGCGGCCACCGTCCCGGCCGAGCCGTGCGTCTCCAGCCACGCCAGGCTGCGGTCGAACAGCCGCTCGGCCTCGCCGAAGTGCCCCTGCTCGGACCGGATGAACGCCAGCAGCCGCGAGAGGGCGGCGTGCATGTGCGCGGGCAAATCCGGCAGGGCCAGCCCCCGCGCGATCAGCCGCTCGGCCTGGGCGAACTCCCCCAGGTTGGCGTGGACGTTGGCGGCCCTCAGCATGCTGCCCGGCCGTTGGGCCAGCTCCGGGTGCGCGTGCCAGGTGCGCAGGGCCTCCACCGCGTGGGTGCTCTGCGCCTGGGCGTGAAACACCACGTCGGTCCAGCGAACCTCGCCCCGCTCGGCCTCCGGCAGCGCCCGCACGAGCGCCTCGACCTCGTGGTCCCGGCCCATCGCCGCGTACGCGCCCGCCAGCCGCAAGCGTGCCCCCCGGTGCCCCGGCTGCGCGTCCAGCGCCAGCCGGGCCAGCCGCGCCCGCTCGGGCTCGGAGCCGTCCGGCCGCAGCAGTTCCTCGGCCTCCAGGGCCAGGCGCGCCCGCTCCCCGCCGTGGGCGCGTTCGGCGGCGAGGCCGAGCAGCCGCGCGGCCAGCCGCGAGTCCTGCCGCCCGCGCGCCTGTTCAATCGCGCGGCGCAGCAGGGCCCTTTCCTCCTCCTCCCCGAGGTCGGCGGGCCCGATCAGGTCCACCGCCCGCGCCGGGTCCCGGCCCATCAGCACGCGGACGGCGCCCCTGGCGTACGCGCGGCGGCGCTCCCGGGGGAGGTCGCGCGCCACCACCTCCCCGATCAACGGGTGGGCGAGGTCGTCGCCGCGCAGCAGGCCGCCCCGGCGCAGGGCGGCGCGCGCGTGGTCAAAGGCCCCGGGGCCGACCCCGGCCGCCCCCCGCCAGGTGTCCTCGTCCGGCAGGGGCCCGAGCAGGGCGCGCGCCTCCAGCACCGCGCGGGCCTGCGGGTGCGGCAGGCTCGCGGTGAGCTGGGCGATCAGGGCCTCCACCGTGAGCGGCACGGCGTCCTCGGGGGGCGCGCGCCAGTGCCAGTGCAGGCCGTCACTCCACAAGAAGCCCTGCCGGGTGAGCGCGCGCGTGAACTCCAGCGCGAAGAGGGGATTGCCGCCGGTGCGGGCGTGGACCCACGCCACCGCCTCCGGCGGCACCGCCACGCCCACCTCGCGCCCCAGGAGCGCCGCCACCTCGTCGGGGCCCAGGGGCGTCAGGCGGCGGCTCAGGAAGGGCGGCGGCAACTCGGCGCGGCTGGTGGCGAGCAGACCGACCCCCCGCGAGCGCCGCACGGCCCGGCCCACCCCGGCCAGCCGCGCCAGGTGGTCTTCTGCGGCCTCGTGAACGTCTTCCAGGTGCAGCACGAAGGGCGCCAGCGCCGCCAGAACCGTGGCGAGCGTGGCCGCCAGGGTCTCGGGCTTCGGGGGCTCGCCGCGCCCGAGCCGGTCGAGTTGCCCCCCGGCCCAGGCGGGAAGCTGCCGGGGCCGGGGCAGTGCCCCCAGCAGCTCCGTCACCGGGAGGGCGGCGGGCACGCTGAGGCTCGCGCAGGGAACCTCCCGCAGCACCTGCGCGGCGAGGTGGGTCTTGCCGATGCCCGGCTCGCCCCACACCCCCAGCGTCACGCCGAGCCGTCTGGACACCACGGCGCCCAGGCCGCGAGCGATGCTGGTGACGACCTCCTGCCGCACGGAACCCGCCTTCCCTTCTTCCCCAAGGGGTTCCTCCCAGGGTAACGGCCGCGCCTGAGAGGCGGGAGAGAGGGCGGCGAGGCGACTCCCGGCCCGCCGCCCCCCCCCCATCCCCCGGAACCTGCCCGGGGCGCCGACTTCCGCCCTCGCCCCCCGGCCCGCGCGCCTATGCTGGGCGTCCATGCCGAGCCTCTCTCCCTACCTCGCCGCGCTCCGGGACACGCGGGCGACGGACCTCGCCACGCCGGAGAACTCGTACCTGCCCCACCTGAAGCCGCTCTTGGAGGCGGCCCTGGAGACGCTCTCGCCGCGCGTCGGCGTGCTCACGCACCCCAGGGACCGGGCGGGCGCGGGCCTCGCAGACGCCGCCCTCGTTGAGGCGGGCAGCGGTGACCTCGTGGCCGCCGTCGAGGCCGAGGCGCCCACCACCAGCCTCGCCTTCCCGCCCACGACCGCCGGGGGCGAGGAGGCGTGGGAGCAGGCCCGGCGCTACTCGGCGCACCTCGGCCCCACCCTGCTGACCAACTTCGTGGACTTCGTGCTCGTCGAGGATGGCCGGGAGGTGCGGCGCGTCAGCCTCGGGGCCTGGGGTGACCTCCTGACGGGTGCGGAGGTCGGCGAGCGGACCGGCGCGGACCTCTTCGACCTGCTGCGCGACTGGGCGACGCGGCGCCGCGCCGTCACCAAACCCGCCGACCTCGCCGACCGCCTCGCCAACTACGCGCGGGCGGCCCTCTCCCGGCTGGAGGCCAAGGAGGACGACGGGCTGGGCAGCCTGCGGCGCACCCTCAAGGACGCGCTGGGGCTGCACTTCAACGACCGGCAGGGCGAGCACTTCTTCCGCTCGACCCTGGTGCAGACGCTCTTTTACGGGCTGTTCAGCGCCTTCGTGCTGTGGGTGCGGGAGGGCCACGCCCCGCGCGACTTCCGCTGGCGTGACGCCGCCGACTACCTGCGCCTGCCCGTGATCTCCGCCATTTTCGAGGAGGCCAGCAAGGCGAGCACCCTGCGCCGACTCGACCTGCGCGCCCCCATCGAGTGGGCGGAGGCCACTTTGCAGCGGGTGGACGAGGAAGCCTTCTTCGCCGCCTTCGCCGAGGAGCACGCCATCCAGTACTTCTACGAGCCCTTTCTGGAGGCGTTCGACCCGGACCTCCGCGAGCAGCTCGGCGTGTGGTACACCCCGCCCGAGGTCGTCGCGTATCAGGTCCGAAAGGTCCACGAGGTCTTGCAGCGTGACCTCGGGGTCGAGGACGGCCTCGCCGACGAGGGCGTGGTCGTGCTGGACCCCGCCACCGGCACGGGCTCGTACATGCTGGAGGTCGCCCGCGTGATCCACGCCCACCTCGCCGAGATCAGGCCCGCCACCGCCGCCGCGCGCACGAGCCAGGCCCTGCGAACGCGCGTCTTCGGCTTCGAGATTCTGCCCGCCCCCTTCGTCGTCGCGCACATGCAGGCGGGGCTGCTCCTCCAGCACCTCGGCGCCCCCCTGGCTGGCGGCGAGCGCGTGGGCATCTACCTCACCAACGCCCTCACCGGCTGGAACCCCAGGGACGACGCCAAGCGGCAGCTCGACTTCGCGGAGTTCGAGCAGGAACGCGAGGCCGCCCAGAGCGTCAAGCGTGACGCGAGGATTCTCGTGATGATCGGCAACCCGCCCTACAACCGCTTCAGCGGCGTGGCCGAGGACGAGGAAGCCGACCTGATCGCCCCGTACAAGGCGGGCCTTCAGGAGAGGTGGCGGGTCCGCAAGCAGCTTCTCGACGACCTCTACATCCGCTTTTTCCGGCTCGCCGAGTGGCGCCTGAGCGAGAACGGGCAGCGGCGCGGCGTCGTGAGCTTCATCAGCAATTCCTCGTGGCTCACGGGCCTGAGCCACCCCGTCATGCGCGAGCACCTGCTGAACAACTTCGACCGGGTGTGGGTGGACAATCTTCAGGGGAGCGCCCTCGCCCGTGAGCGGTCGGAGCGCGGGGCCTCCGACATGAGCATCTTCTCGAACGAGTACAACCCCCGGGGCATCCGTCCGGGTGTCGCCATTGCGACCCTTGTGGACACGGGTGTAGGCAAAGCCGACGACATGGCGGAGGTTCATTACCGGGAGTTCTGGGGCTCCGTGAAAGCCAAAAAGGCCGCGCTCACCGAGGACGTGGAGCCCTATCACCGCCTCACGCCGCAGGAGCGCACGCGCTGGGTCCTCGCCGCGACGGGAGAGGCAAGTCATTACCTCGATTGGCCGACGGTGCCTGAGCTGTTCCCCGCCATGTTTAACGGGGTGATGACGGCGCGGGATGGAGTCGTCACGGACATCGAAGAGGCTCGCCTTAAACGGCGAATTCAGGACTACTTCGATTCCACCATTTCGGACGATGAGCTTCGGCGACGGCACGGTGACGTGCTCACGGACAGCTATCAGTACGATGCGAGCGCAGTCAGACAGACGATGCTCGCTCGGGGTATAGATGACGCGGCCTTCCGTACCGTCATGTACCGTCCGTTTGACAACCGCTTTGTTTACAACGAAACCCGTGGAAAGCTCGTGGCACGCTCAAGCCCGGAATTCTTGCCTCACGTTTTCGACGGTAATCTCTTCCTCAACACCACGAGGCGGCAGCGGCGGACTGGTGCGTGGGATCTTCTTTCGTTGACACCGTATCTCACCGACTTGCACGTCCACGAGCCGGACGCGCGTTCGTTCCCCCTCTTCCTGCGCGTGTCCGACATGTTCGGCGAGCATCTGGAGCCCAACGTCTCGCCGGACGTGCTCCGGGCGGCGTGCGCCCTGTTCGGCGTGGTGCCCGCGTCGAACGGGCCGCAGGACGACGCGGTGCTGGGGATCGCCGACCACCTCTTCCACCATGCGGTGGCCGTCTTGCAGTCGCCCGCCTACCGCCGGGACAACGACGGGTTTCTGCGGCAGGACTGGCCGCGCGTGCCCCTGCCGAGGACGCGGGAGGCGCTGGAGGCGTCGGCGGAACTCGGTCGCCGGGTGGCCGCGCTGCTCCGGCCGGACGTGGCGGTCCCCGGCGTGACACGCGGCAGGCTGGCCGAGGGGTTGCGGGACCTCGGCACGCCCACCCTGGCGGACGGCACCCCGGTCCGGGAGGGCGACCCGCTGGCGCTGACGGTGCGCTACACCGGGCGCGGCCGGCACGAGGGGGCGAGCGGGCGGCTGTGGTGGTCGCCGGGCGGGTACTGGGCGAACGTGCCTGTGGAGGTCTGGAACTTCTCCATCGGCGGCTACCCGGTGCTGAAAAAATGGCTGTCCTACCGCCACCGGGACGACCTCGGGCGCCCCCTGACGCTGGACGAGGTGGAGTACGTGCAAGACCTCGTGCGCCGCATCCGCGCATTGATCGACCTCGGCGGCGACCTCGACGAGAACTACGCCGCGGTGACGACGGCCACCCCGGAGGCCGTGCAGGGTCAGGAGGAAGACCCGGAGCGGTGGACGCGAGAAGAGGCGTCCCCCTGAACGCGAGGGTCGGCCACCGCGTGACCACGTTCCTCCGCCGAAGACCCCGAGCGGCGGGAGGCGATGCTCAGGACCCGGCGCCCGGTGACGCTCGCGGCGGATGGGTCGGCTGCCGACGGGATGACCGCCGTTCACCTGCGAGAACCCTTCAGCGTTCGGCCAGCGGACCCGCCTCGGCCCCCGCGCGGGCCGTCACGATCCCGCGCGAGGCCGCCCAGGCGCCGATATCGGCCCCTTGCAGAGCGGTCGCCATCAGCTCGGGGAAGAAGTCCGGCGTGCAGGCGAAGACGGGGATGCCCAGGGCCGCCAGCCGCGCGGCGTTGTCGTGGTCGTAGCTCGGCCTGCCGTCGTCGTCGAGGGCCAGCAACACGATCACGCGGGCCCCCAGCTCGCGGAACTCGTTTAAGCGGCGGATCATCTCGGCGCTGCCCGAGCCCTCGTACAGGTCGGAGATCAGAACGAAGGTATGCTCCTCGGGGTTGGTCAGCAGGCCCCGGCAGTAGCGCAGGGCCAGCGGCGTATCGTTGCCGCCGCCGAGCTGCACGCCGAACAGCACGTCCACCGGGTCGGCGAGGTGGTCGGTGAGGTCCACGACCGTCGTGTCGTACACGACCACGTTCGTCTTCAGGGCCGGGAGGCTCGCCAGCACCGCGCCGAAGATGCCCGCGTACACGACGCTCGACGCCATGCTGCCCGACTGGTCCACGCAGAGGGTCACGGCCTTGAGCTGCCGCCGGGCGCGCCCGTAGCCCACCAGCCGCTCGGGAATCACGCTGCGGCGCTCGGGGTCGTAGGTCCGCAGGTTCTTGAGAAGGGTGCGGCCCCAGTCCACCTCGTTCTGGCGGGGGCGCAGGTTGCGCTGCGAGCGGTTGAGGCTGCCCGTAACGGCGCTGCGCAGCGGCTCGGCGAGGCGGGCCTGAAGGTCCTCCACCACCCGCGCCACCACCTGCCGCGCGAGCGCCTTGGCCTGGTCCGGCATGGCGTCCTTGAGGCTGATCAGGGTGGCGGCCATGTGCACGTCGGGTTGCAGGTGCTCCATGAGTTCGGGTTCGAGCAGCATGGTTTTCAGGTTCAGCCGCTCCACCGCGTCCCCCTGCATGACCTGCACCGCCGACTGCGGAAAGAGGTCGCGGACCTCGCCCAGCCACGCGGCCACCGCCGGGGCGCTCTTGCCGAAGCCCACGTTGCGGTGCGACTTGCGGCCCCCCTGCGGCTTCTCGGTTTGCAGGGTGAAGGGCGCGCCGTCGTACAGCGAGGCCAGCGCCGCGTCGAGACGGCGGTCGTGCTCGCCCAGCTCGCAGCCGATGCCGTCGGCGCTCTCGCCCTTCGCGGTCTCGCCGCCCAGCAGCAGACGCCAGCGGCGCAGACGTTCTTGCTCGGGAGTCAGGTTCTGTGGGGCGGGTTCAGTCATTGGGCATCTCCAATCGGCAGGGTGACACCGAGCAGCCGCAGCACGACGGGCACTACGGCGGCTCCCAGGTCGCCATTCACCTGCGCGGCCTGTTCGGCGCGTTCCAGGCCGCGCAACTCCTCGCCCAGCCTCTTGCGGGCGTGCGGTTCCAGGCGCGAGAGGGCGCGGCGCAGGGGGGGCAGCACCTCACCGAAGGCGTCCGGGTCGAGTTCCGTCACCCAGGCGTCGAGCAGGGCCAGGGCCGCCGGGTCATGCCGCAGCGTCCCGCCGTCCTCGCCGATGAAGCCGCCCAGCCACGCGGCCACGTCGGGCGGGGGTGCCCCCGGCGCGAGGGCCGCCGCGAGCCTGGATTGCACCTGTTCGGCGTCGAGGATGCCCCGGTCGCGCAGCCGGTTCACGGCGTCGCCGCGCAGGAGGGGCGCGGTGCCCTCGGCGTCCAGGGCGTGCAGGGCCGCCACCCACTCGCCGCTCGCCTCCGGGTCGTCGAGGAGGCGCACCGCCGCGTCGGCCCCCACGATCTGGCCGTGGAGTGTTGCCGCGGCCTCCTCGCCCAGCCCGTGCGCGGCGTTGGGCAGTCCGGCGGCGGCGCGGGCCACCAGGGTACGGAACACGGGCCGCAGGTCGTCGCCCTCGCGCGCCCTCACGTCGCCGTAGCGGGCCAGCCGCGCCAGGGGCGGCAGCGAGAGCAGCAGCGCGGCGGTGTCGGCGTCGGCGGCACGGGCGTCCAGCCGCGCGAGCGTGAAGTCGGCGGCACCCGGCAGCCCGCACAGCCGCGTCACCTCCAGCAGCGCCGAGAGGGCGCCCAGGTCCGGGGCCCGCCGCGCCCGGGAGATCGCCGCCGCGTTCGCCGCACGCACCAGCGTATTGCCGTAGCGGCTCGCCTCGACGAGGCGCACGCTAAATTCCGGCTCCCAGCGCAGGGTCCACGCCTCCTTGAAGGTGCCCGCGCCCCGGCTGGCGGCCTCCCTCGCCCACGGCACACCTAGCAGGTTCAGGCGGTGGAAGAGCTGCGAGCGGCCCAGGCCCGCGTCCTCGCGCAGGTCGAGGGTGACCTCGCGGGTCACGGCCTCGCGCTTCAGGCGCAGCCGGGCCAGCGTTCCTGCCAGGTCCTGTTCCAGCGGCACGGCGGGCACGCCGGAAGGCACGCTGCCCAGCGCCTCACCCACGAACAGTTCCTCGGAGAGCAGGCGCAGCGGGGTGTCGGAATCCCAGGCGAAGACGGCCCGGGTGGCGTCGGTCAGCTCGTCCAGGCCCGCCAGGCTCCGCCCACGCAGGGTCGCCAGGGCCTCGGCCAGCCGCACCGCGTCGATGACCTGGGCGCTTGACGCGTCCAGCCCACGTTCGCGCAGCAGCCGCGCCGAGCGGGTCAGCCAGCGCTCGCTGACCTGCATGGGCGTGCCGTAGAGGTGCGCGTACCAGCCCGGCGACGTGACGCCCGCCCCGTAGCCGCTCGCCTGCGTGAGCCGCCCGTGCGTCCAGGGGGTGATGGTGAGGGCGACTTTCGCCCTGGGGAGGTTCTTGACGCGTGCCGGGTCGGCCTTCGCCTCGCGCGCCAGCACTTCGGGGGTGAGGGCGTGGGCATGCCACGCGCCGCAGACCACGGCCACGCTGTCGCGCCCCAGGGCCGCGCGGATGGTCTGACGCATCTGCGCCTCACGGATCAGGTCGCGCTCGGAAGTGTGCCCGTCCTCGTCCTCGCGCACCGCCGCCATGACCTCGGCAATCGCCGCGAAGACCGCCTCGCCCTCTCCGCGCGACTCGACCAGGGCGTCCCACCAGCGCTCGAAGTCGCTGTAACCCGCCGCCCGGGCCAGCAGCGCGAGCGGATCGGCGCGCACGGCGTCGGCATGAGAGGTGAGCGTCCCCTCGGCGTCAGGGTCGGTCTCGGCGGGGGTCTCCCCTTCCTCCCCCTCACTTTTTGCTGGAGGCGCGAGGGTCACGCTGGCGGGCAGGTCCATGAAGGCCACCGGTACGCCGCGCGCTAGGGCCCAGCGGATCGCCACGAACTCGGGACTGAACTCGGCCAACGGGTAGAACACCGAGCGCTCGGGCTGGCCCTGCACATGCGCCATGACCGCGACGGGGGGCGTGAGGGCGGGGTCGTTCAGGAAGGGCAGCAGGCCGTCGGCATCCACCGGCCCCTCGATGAGCAGCGTGGCGGGCGGGTTGGCCTCCAGCGCTCGCGCCACGCTGCGCGCCGAACCGGGGCCGTGGTGGCGGATGGGGTAGATGGTGAGGTCAGACATAGCAACGCTCCAAAAGGGAATGTATCTACGGTATATACTTGAGTGGAGGTGAACCCGTGACCCGCAGCCGAACGTTCAAGAGTGGCAACAGTCAGGCCGTCCGTATTCCACAGGAGCTTCAGTTGCCCTATGGCGAGGTGGAGATCGTTCGCCGGGGCCGGGACCTGATCATCACGCCGGTTCAGCGGCAAGACGGGCTTGCCATCTTCGAGGCCCTGACGGCCTTTGAAGGTCCCCTCGAACGGGAGCAGCCCAAGGCGCAGCAGGAACGGGAAGACTTGATGTGACCTCTCCTCTCCTCTACCTGCTCGACACGAACATCTGCATCTTCACCATGAACCGCCGCCCAGAACAGGTCGGGCACAGGATGGGGGAGGTGACGGCAGCCGGGCACCGAATCGGCATCTCCAGCGTGACCCTGCATGAACTCTGGTACGGCGTGCGCCGCAGTGGCCGCCCGGAGCAGAACGCCGCCCGCCTGTCGGCCCTGACGCGGACGCTGGACGTGTTCGACTTCGGCCCGGACGCCGCCGAAGCCGCCGCCGGGATTCGGGCCGCCCTGGCGGGAAGCGGCTCGCCCATCGGACCATACGACGTGCTGATCGCGGGTCATGCCCTGAGCCTGAACGCCCAGGTCGTCACGAACAACCTCGGGGAGTTTGCCCGCGTGCCGGGCTTGCGCTGCGAGGACTGGACGCGGGAAGAGGGGGATTGAGGGCGTCGTTGGCGTCCTGACCTCCAGCGCCCTTTCCACGCTGCGCGCCGAACCGGGGCCGTGGTGGCGGATGGGGAGGATGTGGAGTTGGAACACGGGGCCTCGTTTCGGTGCAAAAATCTGCTGTGCCTGATGAGAAGAGAAACACTTCGTGGTCAGAAGGAATGACAGGGGAAGAAATTATGGAGGCGTACAACCGCGTTTACGACGCACTCGACAGCGAAGACCCAGAAACAGCGGAATTTCGCAAGGAAGCAGCGCGACGCGCATTTGAGCGGGTGGAGTGGGCAAAATAATCAAAGCTGAACGCCTGCCAATTTTGTTCTAAACGGCTCATGGGTCATGCTGAACATGCGCCGAAAACCTTCCCTGATTTGCTCTCTTGACCAACCTGTTTCGGGAGCATTTGTATCGGTGATGAGGGGCCGCGTCAGGTCTTGACCCCGCACTATCAGCGTCTCCTGTGTAGCAAATTCAGCGGGGAGAGCAAGGGTGACTGTCCAGCCTACCCACTGCTGACGGACAACTTCCAGCAACTCTCGCACTATGTCGGGGAATTCCGGGTAAAGCTCAAGCTCTTCCGGTATTTCGTCAAATCTACGGAAATCAGGCAACCATTCCCACGAGCCGAAAATCAGGTCTTTGGAATCTAGATTGATGAGGATGGCTCCTTCGGTCATGACTTCATCCCAAATGTCCACTTGATGCAGGCGAGAACTCGCATTCTCAAGATGCTCTCGCGCCCAAGCCAGTGCGAAGTCAGGTCCACAGGCGACGAGAGCGGGAATGTCGTGAACAAAGCCTTTTGCGGTACGTCCATAGGTCTGCCCGCCTTCGTGAATGAGGATATTCCCCCGGTGGCCCACGCCTCAGCTCACCTCCCTACACGCCGCGTAAAACTCCTTCCACCCGGTCCGCTTCTTGACTGCCGTTTCCAGGTACTCGTTCCACACGGCCTGGTCCTGCACCGGGTCTTTCACCACGGCCCCGATGACGCTGGCGGCCACGTCGCGGCTGCTCAGCCTGCCGTCGCCGAAGTGGGCGGCCAGGGTCAGCCCGTTCGTGACCACGCTGATCGCCTCGGCCACGCTGAGGCTGCCACTGGGCGTCTTGAGTTTCGTCTTGCCGTCCTCGGTGACGCCCGCGCGCAGCTCGCGGAAGACCGTCACCACGCGCCGAATCTCGTCAAGGGCGGGGGGCAGCTCAGGCAGGCCCAGGCTGCGGCCCAGCGACTCGACGCGGCGGGTCACGATCTGGAGTTCGTCCTCCAGGCTGTCGGGCACGGGCAGGACGACGGTGTTGAAGCGGCGCTTGAGGGCGCTCGACAGGTCGTTCACGCCCTTGTCGCGGTTGTTCGCCGTGGCGATCAGGTTGAAGCCGCGCACCGCCTGCACCTCCGTGTTCAGCTCGGGCACCGGGAGCGTCTTTTCCGAGAGGATGGTGATCAGGGTGTCCTGCACGTCGCTCTGCACGCGCGTCAGCTCCTCCAGGCGGGCGATCTTGCCCTGACGCATGGCGTGCATGACGGGGCTCTCGACGAGCGCGGCCTCGCTGGGCCCCTCGGCCAGCAGCCGGGCGTAGTTCCAGCCGTAGCGGATGGCGTTCTCGTCGGTGCCCGCCGTCCCCTGCACGAGCAGGGTGCTGTCGCCCGAGACGGCGGCGGCGAGGTGTTCGCTCACCCAGCTCTTGGCCGTGCCCGGCACGCCGATCAGCAGAAGCGCCCGGTCGGTGGCGAGGGTCGCCACGGCAATTTCCATCAGCCGCGCCTCGCCCACGTACTTTGGCGTGATCTCGGTGCCGCCCGCCCGGCCCCCCATCAGGTAGGTCAGGACGGCGCGCGGGCTGAGGTTCCACCTCGGCGGGCGCGGATGGCGGTCGTGCTCGGCGAGGGCGGCGAGCTCAAAGGCATAGGCTTGCTCGGCGTGCTGGCGCAGGACTTCGGGGGTGCTGGTCATGGCGGGCTCCTTGGGGGGTTAGAGGGTCGAATGAGCGGCCAGGGCGTCACGCCACTCGCGGCGCAGCCGGAGGGTATCGGTCAGGTCGCGCCAGGTCTGCAACGCGGCGTGTTCCCTCCCGGCGTGCTCCTGACGCTGGCGCTCCTCCCAGTCGGCGGGGGTCTGCCAGGAGGGGAGCTTCTTGGGGTGCGGCGGCATCTCGAAAGGGAGGGGCGTGGGCGGGGGCACCGTCAGGTCGGGGGAGAGGCCACGGCGCAACAAGGACTCCAGTTCCCGGGTGTGCCAGGTCAGGCCCGCGCGCTGGAAGAGATCGAGCGTGCGCGCGGCCAGGGCCGTTTGCAGGGCTGCCGTTTCCGCCGAGAGGTCGGGCGACTCACCCAACGCCTGCACCGCCTCCAGCAGCTTTTCCGGGGACACCTTCGGCTGTCCGGCGAGGTCGCGCAGCCGGGCGCGGGCCATTCCCGGGTCGAGCGGTTTGGGGGCCGGAGGTGGCGGCGCCTGCAATTCGTTTGCCAGGGACCAGTGATGCGCCCGGGCGGCCTTTTCCAATTCGTCCCAACCGACCCTCAGCGTCTTCAGGATCAGGGGGGTGGGCAGCCCGCCCAACAGGCGGTGAAGGTCGCCGTCGTCGTACTGCCCGGCCCGCGGCTTCCCGAGGGCGGCGGGCAGGTCGAAGGCCCCGAAGGTGATCTTCTTTTTCAAGAGGCCGCTCACCTTCACCGCCTGGGGCAGCAGCGCCAGCAACTCGTCCTGGAGGGGGCCGGGCAGGTGACCCAGAAGCTGCCGCGCCGTCTTCTGCACCTCGGGGGAGCGGTCGCGCGTCGCCGTCTCCAGCAGGAGGCGGTCCTCGGGGCGCAGGTCGCGGCGCACCAGGGCCAGCAGCACCTTGCGCCGGTCGGCGGGCTGGGCGGCCCACAGCTCTTGCAGGCTCTGCGCGGCCTGCGCCGGGTCGCTCCGCCGCTGTTCGGTCAGCGCCTCCAGCCGCGCGGCCCAGGCAGCGTCTTCCTCGTCCTGCCGCGCCCGCCCGTGCAGGGGATGGGCCTCCAGGGTGGCCCGTGCCCGCCCGTCCGCCAGCGTCCAGAGCGTGCGGGCGAGGTTGGTGCTCTGGTTGTACAGCGCCAGCACCTGCGCGGCGTTCAGGGTCCAGCCGCGCGCCGCCACGGTGTCCAGCGCCCCGGTGATCAGGGCCGGGTCGGTGCGGACCAGCGCGGGCAGCAGGGCCGCCAGGGCGGACGGCAGCGAACGCTCGGGGGCGGGGAGAGGGGTGGGCGGCGGCGCGGCGGCACGTTGCAGAGGCGCTCCGGCGCGGGCGTGCAACCCCAGCAGGGCGGCGCGGCCCAGCAAGAGGGCTTCGGGCGTGTCGCCGGGCACGCTTGCCAGGGCCCCCGCCAACGGTCCGGCGGGGGTGGGCAGCTCGGCCCGGCTGGTGCCGCGCGTGGCGATCACGGCCAGTTCGCGTAAGTCACGGCTCACGCGGGCACTCCGGTTTCGGCGGCTTCGGGCAGGGGCACCTCAACGGAGACAAATCCCACCGGCACGAAGCTCTGACCGTCCCACTCGCCGAAATACGTCTGCATCCGTGTCTCGGCCTGGGCGAGCATGGCCCAGAGGTCGGCCTCTCCCACCCGCGCGCTCAGCGGGACGGCGTGGCCCTCCGCGTCGCACAGCCCCGGCGGGTCGAGGTTCAGGTACGCCGGGCCGACGAACGCGCCGATGCGCTCCAGCCAGGGGTTCAGGGCCAGGGCCGCCGCGTAGCGCCGCTGCATCTCGGTCAGGGTGCCGCCGGGAAGAGGGAGGGGCTCACCCACTGGAGTGATCTCGCCCTGCACGAGGGCCCGCTGCGCGTAGGCCGAGGGCGCGTAGGCCACCGCCGCCGTGAAGGGCCGCCCCGTCACCAACGGCACGGGCAACGCCTGTCCCGTCGGCGCGAAGTCGAGCAGCAGGGCCAGCTCCTGCCCCTCCCCCAGCAGCCAGGTGCGGCGCACGGTCAGCTTGCCCTCCTCCTCCTGCACCGAGCCGAGGGCCTGCCACACCTGCGGCGCCGCCGGGGGCACGCTGGCCCGGTCAAGCGATGCGCCCAGCGCGGTCAGGAGGTCGGCGCGCTCGGGTTCACTCAAGGTCTCGCGCACCTGCCAGCCCTGCGTGAGCAGCCACAGCCGCCCCAGGTGAGCGGTGAGGGCCTCGCCGGTCTCGTCGTGCAGCCCCTCGGGAATCTGCCGGACCTGTCGCGCGGCGCCCGGAAGCTGCGCGTCTACCAGCCGCGCCGCCTGCCGGTCCCAGTCGCCGTACGGGCGGGCGCGAGCTGCCTGGAGCCCCTCGCGCACGAGGTCGCTCAGCCACAGCTTGAGGTCTTCGAGGCCCGCCGTCCTTTTGCGGTCGCGGGTCGCCTGGGCCCTGGCCTGAGCCTGGGCCTGCGCGGCGGGGTCGGCGGGCCTGTCACTGGGAGGCTGCGCGGCCTTTTCGGCCCGCCTGGCGCGGCCCTCCAGCCACTTGGCGAGGTCGGGGGGCGGGGGCTCGCCCTGCCACGTGCCCGCCTGCGCGGCGTGCAGCAGCAGCAGCCCCAGGGCGTGCTTGCAGGGAAACTTGCGGCTGGGACAGCTACACTTGCTGGCGAGTTCGGCGCTGCGGGCATCGACACCCACGAGGTAAGGGTGCGCGCCGCTGCCCTGGCACTCGCCTCACAGCACGTCGCCGTCTCGGGCCAGGGTGGGCCACTGCGCGGGGCGGGCGAGTTTCTGGGCCGCTTTGGCACTCCCGGTGTCGGGCGCGAGAGCCAACGCGGCGTCGGCAGTCAGGTGATCGAGGATGGGATCCAACGCGTAAACTTCCTTTCTAATTACGTTTGTAGCGTAATTGTAACAGACGGAATATTCGGTGCGCAACAGGGGTTGGCGTGGGCTCGGGGACGTCGGCGGAGCGTTGAGCGGGATGCGAGCCGGGTAGCGATGCTACACACACCGCGTAGACAGGAAGAGGAGGAGAGGCCAGACCAAACGGTAGCCAGGGAAATCTTAACCATTTCTCACAGCCGGAAGCAGGGCTGGGCAGGGCACGGTGGGCGTGGGTGCCCAGGGGCGGGCCGCGAGGAGATCAGGGCGACGACCTTGCTGGGCGCCCCACGCCGCCCACGTAAGGCTCGACCTGTTTGCCAAGGCGCGGCGACTCTTCTGTTCCCCTCCCCGACTCGGGGTGCGCCGGGGTCCTCTCCGTCTTCCAGGGCAGCGGGGTTCAGCACTCGAAGCAGGGCTCTATTCACTGCCATGCCCCAGCGAGGGCCACCAGGGCGACACCATCCGGCGTGGTCGGCATGACGAGCCCTTCCGTCCGGTCTTGTTCAGGGTCGGGGCCTCAGGGGTGCAGCGCGCCCACCTGCCAGGCCAAGCCCTTCAGGCTCGCCGGAGCCAGGTGCGCTCTCACCACCGTCGACCGGGCGCTCCCCCTCCCTGGCCCCGACAGACCAAGGCGGAGCTTGCCTCGCCGCCGCTGCGGCGTTACAGTTCGCGGGACGCGACAAGTTGAGCCCGTCCCCGGCGTTTCACCGTCCCAGCAGCGCCGCGGGGCCGGGCCTTCCGGCTTCAGGTTGCGCTCGCCCTCCGGTCCAGCCCTCCGCCAAGGCCCAGTCTCGATTCCCGAAAGGATGTCCATGCGACCACACCTTGAGGCCGACCCATCCTGCCCCGTCCCGACCCGTCCCGGCCGCGCCCGGGCCGCCACGCTGCTGGCCGGGTTGACCCTGGTCCTGAGTGCCTGCGGCCAGCAGGCCGCCGCGCCCGCGAACGGGCAGACGGACACGCTCGCGGCGGGTGTTCGGGGCAGCGACCTCGGCGCCAGCGTCACGATCTTCACGCCGGACATGTCGGTCGAGGCCATCCGGGCGAAGTTCGATGCCATCACCCGGGCGCAGTTCGACAACGAGTTCGGCACCCGGCGCGACGCGGTTCTCTTCATGCCGGGCACCTACGGGACGCCGGAACAGCCGCTCAACGTGCAGGTGGGCTACTACACCGAGGTCGCGGGCCTGGGCGCCTCTCCGACGGACGTCACGATCAACGGGACGATTGGCGTCTACAACCGCTGTCTGGAGGGCAACGGGACGGGCAACTGCATCGCCTTGACGAACTTCTGGCGCTCGATGTCCAACCTGACGATTCAGGTCAAGGGAGGCCTGACCCAGGTTCTCGGCGAGACCGCGCCCCGCCCCGACTGGTGCACCGACACCGAATTCTGGGCGGTGTCACAGGCCGCCCCGCTGCGCCGCGTCAATGTCGTCGGGCCGATGTCCTTCATGGACTACTGCTCGGCCGGGCCGCAGTACGCCAGCGGCGGCTTCATGGCCGACTCGCAGCACAGCGGCGCCGCCGAACTCGTCAACGGTTCGCAGCAGCAGTTCTACGTGCGGGGCAGCCGCATCGTCAAGTGGTCGAACGCCGTGTGGAATGCGGTCTTCTCGGGCGTCGAGGGCGCACCGGCCGAGACGTTCCCCGCGCCGAACCCCTATACCGTGCTCGACCAGACGCCGGTCAGCCGCGAGAAGCCCTACCTCTTCGTGGACGCCCAGGGTCACCGGAACGTCCGGGTGCCGTCGGCGCAGCGGGGCAGTCGCGGCGTCACGTGGGCGAACGGCCTCACGCCGGGCCGCACCCTTCCCCTGACGGACTTCTTCGTCGTGAGGCCGACCGACTCGGCGCTCGCCATCAATCTGCAACTGGTGCGGGGCCGCCACCTGCTCTTCACGCCGGGCGTATACGACATCAACCTGCCCCTGGTGGTGTGGCGTCCGGATACGGTGGTGCTGGGCCTGGGCTACGCGACCCTGACCGCGCACAACGGCGTCGTCCCGATGATCGTCGCGGACACGGCCACGGGCTCGGTCGTCGCGGGCCTGACCTTCGACGCGGGCACCAAGACCTCACCCGCGCTCTTGCAGGTGGGCCTGCGGCGCGGGCGGGGGCTGGGCCTCGGGCGCAGTGATGCCGCCAACCCGATCACCCTGAGCGACGTGTTCTTCCGGGTCGGCGGTCCGCACATCGGCCGGGCGACCACCAGCCTGGAGGTCAACAGCGACGACGTGCTGCTCGACCACGCCTGGGTCTGGCGCGCCGACCACGGCCTGGAGGGCTTCACGCAGGGGGTGAACGGCGACACCGACCGCTGGAACACCAACATCGGGCGCAACGGGGCCGTGATCAACGGCGACAACGTGACGGCAACCGGCCTGTTCGTCGAGCACTACCAGCAGCACAACGTCGTCTGGAACGGCGAGAACGGCACGACCATTTTCTTCCAGAACGAGCTGCCCTACGACCCGCCCACCCAGGAGGCGTGGAACGCGGGCAACGGCGGCGCTACCCTCGGCTGGGCCGCCTACCGGGTGGCGGATCACGTCAGGACGCACCGTCTCTTCGGCGGCGGCGCCTACGTCTTCAACCAAAACAACCCGTCCATCGTCACCACGAACGGCTTCGAGGTGCCCCGGACGCCCGGTGTACGGCTCCACCACGTCCTGACGGTCAACCTCAGCGCGGGCACCATCCAGCACGTCGTCAACGGGGTGGGCGATCAGGCGGACAACTCCAACACCGGCCAGCCGCGCTACGTGGTGGATTACCCGGCCCCCTGACGGGAGGCGGAGGAACGGGTGGGCTGGGGCGGACTTCTCACCCCAGCCCACCTGCGGCTGTGGTTTTGAGGCTGAATCACGCCGCTCTCGGCACCAGCCAGGACCACCCCACCTGGCCGCTCGCGCCCGCCGGTACCCAGCCCTTCGCCGACGGGCCTCGGCCTGGTGTTCCCCGAGTGGGGGCGCGGGACGCCGCGGTCACCCTGCGGATGGGCGCGGCCGTGAAGGTCGCTCCGGCGTTGGGTGAAGCGCAGGACGCCCCGCCGACGGCCGGATACGGTGAAACGAACCCGCGGGCGCTGGACCAGGACGGGTCCGGCAACCTCGCCGCGAAGAGGGAGAGCTCGCCCGCAACGGCACACAAGGCGTTCTTACCGGTAAGAACGGACTCACAGCGGTGGCCCCATCAGTAGAGGGGCAGATCCCAAGTCGTCGGGTCCCCTTGGCTGGTGGACTTGAGGAACAGCCCTTCAGGTTGTCTGGTGACCGCTGTCAGTCCCGCTCTGACAGGGCGGAGCGCAGCGCCTCCGGCATCCGGGCCAACCAACGGTCCACGGCCTTCTTCGCTTCGGGGTCGAGGCTGGACATGAAGCGCCGACTCGCCAGCCGCCGGGCGACCTGGGTGGCGGGTGAGGTCTCCCCCACCGAATCACGTCGGCCCAGGCGCTCGATTTCGGCCCGGAGCGCCGTGCGCGTCGCGCCGCCCCGGGCGAGGGTGATCAGGCGGTCGTGGTGCTCCTCGGGGGCACGAACGATGACGCCGGCCAGCGTGAACGGGAGACCGCCGCGAACCGCCTCAAGGAGGGGCGGCGGCCAGTTCAGGACCCGCAATTTGTTCTTGGCGAACGATGTCCAGGTCTCCCGCAACGGGGCGAAGAGCGCCGCGAGGGTCTGGGCCTCGGGGCCCGGCTCCTCCCGGAGCAGCCGCATCAACCGTGCGCGCGTCTCCTCGCGCGGCAGACCAAGTGCGAGCGCGGCCAGATCGAGTTTGGCGTCCACCTCGTCGATCAGGTTCAGGTCCTCGCGCTGCAAGTTCTCGATCAGGGCGACCACCCGGGCCTGGTCCTCGCTGAGGGCGCGGATCACCACCGGCACCTCGGTGAGACCGGCGAGTTGGGCCGCTCGCCAGCGTCTCTCCCCCGCCACGATCTCGTGCCCTCCTTCTGCCGGACGCACCAGCAGGGGTTGCAAGACGCCGTGTTCCCGCAGGCTCTCGGCCAGCTCCCGCAGCCCCTCTTCCCCGAAAACCCGCCGCGGCTGGCCTGGCCCGGGACGCAGGGCACTGACCGCGAGGGTCTGCTCGGTCGGCGGAATCTTCACGAGCTCGGCGGTCTGCCCGAGCAGCGCGTCCAGGCCCTCCCGGCGGGGCGGGCGCCTGCGGGTCACGCCCGCACCCCCAGGCCCAGCACGCCCGCGACCTCGCGGGTGAGCCGCTGCACGTCCTGAAAGACCGGGCTGTTCGGCGCGTACACCCCGACCGGCTCACCCGCCATGCTGGAGTCGAGCCACACCGCCGCCCGCTCGGGAATCGGCTCGGCGAGCGGGGAGAGGTGGGCGCGCAGCTCCTCCAGCACCTCGCGGTCGTGGGACCTCCGGGCGTCGTAGAGGGTCGGCACGTACAGCCCCACCGCCAGGTCGGGCCGCAGGCGGCGGTAGAGGGCCGTCGCCTTTTGCAGGCCCGGGAGGGCATCGAGCCCCTTCGCCCGGGTGGGGATGGGCACGATCAGCCGGTCGGCGGCCACCGCCCCCAGAATCGCCAGTTGTCCCAGGCTGGGGGGACTGTCGATCAGGGCGACATCGTACGAGCCGCGCACGCCCTCCAGCGCCTGCCGCAAGAAGAGTTGCGATCCGGGCACGCCGAGCATCCCCGTCTCCGCCAGGGCCAGATCGACCTGGGCGGGAATCAGGTGCAGGCCGTGGGCCTGAACAGGCTCGGGGAGGGGCGTGCCCTCGGTCGCCAGACGGTACACCGTGGAGGAGAGGGACACGCCCCTGACCCCCAGCCAGGTGGTCAGGTTCGCCTGGGGATCGAGATCGATCAGCAACACGCGCTGCCCGGCCTGAGCGAGCTGGTGGCCCACGTCGCGGGTCAGGCTTGTCTTGCCGGCTCCCCCCGCGTGGTTGAAGACTGTCGCGGTGATCACGACGGCACGATACCGCGGCGACGCGCACGCTGTCGGCCCTGTCTCACCCAGGTCGGCGCCGACCCGCAGGGCCCCGGCACAACGGTGGGAGTGTGCGGGCTCAGTTGCCGCGTGAGGTACTCGGCGGCAGGCCACGTCCCACCTCGCGGGGAAGTCCGGCGGCGGGGGAAACACAGGTTCAGTCGGGGATTTTCCGTTTGTGGCCCGTATTTTCTGAGGGAGCGTGTGGGAGCGCCGCATCCTTTAGCATGGGCAAATGGCGCCCCCAGCTAAGAAACCAGGGAAGCCCGCGCCCCCCCGGCGGGGTTCTCCGGGACTGGAAGGCCCCCCGGACGTCCACCCCGGCCTGGATGAACTCAACCTCGGCCGCCTGACCCTCAACAGCGCCCAGAAGACGGTTCCGCCGGAGATGCGCCGCTGGGAAAAGAGCATCCTGACGCCGGACGGCCGCCCGGTCTACGTGGTCTGCACCGTGGGGGAGGGGGAGGTCGTTCCGCACGGCCTGGACAACGACTTCATGGTGGGGCTGATCAACCTCTGCTTCGAGGCCGGGGTGCCCAACGGTCCCTTTACCACCACGGGGTACGCCCTGCTCAAAGCCGCGGGCCTGCCCGACTCCGCCCAGTACTACAAGGCGATGCAGGCGAGCTTGCGCCGTCTGAGCAAGGCCAAATACAGCGTGGACGAGGCCTGGTACCGCCACCACGGCAGCGGCGGGGAGTGGCTCTCGCAGGAATTCAGCCAGATCTCCTACCTGGCCTTCCGCCGCTCCAACGCCGGGATGTCCGCGAGGAGCGTCATCGTCGTGCAACTCGGGGTTCCCATTCTCGACAGTCTGCGGGCCGGGTACATCAAGCCGCTGGACCTCGAGTTCTACCGCTCGCTCAGCCAGCCGCTCGTGCGGGCCCTCTACCGGCAACTCGACGCCCTTCACTTCGACGAGCAGGCCGAGGACGGCCTCGTCCGGGAGGTCACGGCCCCGCTGCTCGGTTGGGCCGTCCGCCTGGGCCTGTTCAGCGACCGCCCGGACAACATCCTGCGGGCGCTTCAGCCCGCCCACGAGGAGCTGCTGGCCCGGGCCTACCTGAATCAGGTCGAGCACGAGGGCCGGGGGCGCCAACGAACCGTGCGGTATGTGTTCGCCGGACCCCCACGCACCGACCACCCGGAACTCGCGGAGTCGCTCCTGGCCCGGGGGGTGAAAAAGGGCATGGCCCTGCGTCTGAGTGCCGCCTTCCCCGAACGCATTCCGGAGGCGCTGGGCAGGTTCGACCACTACATGACGACCAGCCGCACGGCGGTGGGCAATCCGGCGGGCCTGCTGGTCGCCATGATCAAGAGCCCGGAGCAGTACGAGGGCCTGGGCGGGCCGCCCCCTCAGGACAAGGCCGCCCCAGCCCCCCGGAAGGCCGAGCTCGAGCCGGGAGCCGAAGCCCTCGACCTGCACCCGACCCGGCTGCGCGGCCCGGAACTCGGGGCCTGGACTGTGCGGCAACTCGGCCTTCTGGGAGTCATGAAGCACCTGACCGTCCCGGAGCGGGCTCTCCTGGGCGACGCGCTCGCCGAGGGTGCGCTGGATGGAAGCCTGCTGGTCAAACGGGCCACCTCCGCTGGCTACCAGGGTCAGACCAGCGTTCTTCAGTTCGTGGAGGAGTTGCGCGCCGCCCTGCTGCCGGGCCCATAGCCTCCACCCCCGACCCGTAGTTTCTGAGGGAAGGCGTGAAGCGGGCTCCCGTATATTCTGAGGGGATGACGGTGGAAACATCGTCCCAGACGAGGTTGGTGTGATTCTCACCCATGACCCGTAGTTTCTGAGGGAATGTGGGTCATTTTGCCCTCAAAAGCCCGTAGTTTCTGAGGGGAATTCGGCGGAGAAGGGTTCCATTGTGGCTTTTGGGACCCGTATTTTTTGAGGGAAACGGCCCGTATTTTTTGAGGGAATGCTGCCGGGGTACCCAGCGGGTTCCCGTAGTTTCTGAGGGGAAATCGGCCTGAGTCCCCGTAGTTTCTGAGGGGAAATCGGCCTGAGTCCCCGTAGTTTCTGAGGGGAAATCGCGGAATTCGCCGTCTGGGAGCGGGAGGCAGTACGCCCTATGATGATGATCATTCAATCTTTTTATTCTTTTAAAAACAACATAAAACATCATCACTCAAGGGAGGCGCGCGCGGTAAATCGTGCCGGGTTCGAATCGAGGCCGTGAGGAGGTCAGATCACCAGAGAGGAAAGGGGGCCAGGAGGGGACAGACGTTCGGCCATCTGTCATCAGCTCGCCGCTCGCGTCGGCCGTCACACCCGTGGGCGAGCGCGTGACGGGACACGTTTGTGCCGGGTCCCGTCGCCTTCCCGTCCCGGCTACCGGTCAGGGGGTGCGTGAACCCGGGTTCACCGGGAAGCAGGGCCCGGTCATCTTGTTGCCCTGTTTCCACAAGCTGCGCTCACGTCGTCGTCGTGAGCAGGAGCCACCAGCCCACCAGTCCGCCGCGTGCCACCCAGGCCAGGGTGCGCCACCAGTTCGTTCTCACCAGCCGTGCGTGCCACGCCGGATCGAATCCGGCGGCGAGCTGCCCGTGGGCGGGGGACTGGACCAGGGCCGTCGAGAGCCAGACTGAAATGATCAGCGCCAGACCCAGCCCGGTGGACGCGGCGGGCACTCCAGGTGGGGGGCGCAGCACCAGCGCGGCGCCCGTGCCGAGTTCGGCCAGCATCAGGGGTGCGACCAGCCCGGTGATGCGCGTGACGTGATCCCGCTGGTACGCGGCATACCCGGCCGTTCCCACGCGGGCGAACAGCGGGTAATGGACGACCTGGATGGTCAGGATCAGGCCGACCAGGACCCAGGTCAGCGCGGCGTGGACGATCAGGAGCATGGCCCGAGTGTGACATCGGCGCGCGGCGGCCTCTGTGCGGCACCCGAGCCGGGCGGCTCTGCTAGACTCGGCAATGCCGCCTCGCCTCGCTCTGCTGGGGTCTCCCGCCGTTCTGGACGGGGGGCGCCGGGAAGACGTTCCGGTCCTCAAGCCCGCGTACCTCTTGCTGTACCTCGCGGGGGTGGAGCAGTGGGTGAGCCGCGACGACCTGACCCGGGTGTTTCGCCCAGGGGGCGCCGAGGCCGCGACCCGCGGCAACCTGCGCCTGCTGCTGACCCGCGCCCGGCGCCTGCGGTGGGCCGCCGGGGTGGAAGCCGAACCGCAACGCCTGCGCTGGCGGGTGGACACCGACGTGGCGGAGCTGCGCCGGGCCCTCGCCGAGCGAGACTGGCACCGGGCAACAGAGGGCTATCCGGCCCCGCTGCTGCACGGCTGGCCGACGGACGAGCTGCCGGGCTTCCACGAGTGGCTGGAGGCCGAACGCGCCGCGCTGCACGGGGCATGGCTGGAGGCGGTGGTGCGCCGCGAAGACGACCTGCTGCGCCGGGGCGCCTTCGACGAGGCCGCGCGGCTGCTGGGGCGGGCCCTCACACACGACCCCCTCTCCGAGGACGTGCTGCAACGCCTGCTCCGCGCGAGTCACCTCGCGGGCGCGCGCGACGAGGCCCTGCGGACCTACGAACGCTTCGCGGCGCGGCTGCGGGCCGACCTCGGCCTCACCCCGCTGCGGGCGACCCTGGACCTTGTGGACGCCCTGCGCCGGGACGCCCCGCCCCCGCGCCCGGACGGTGCGGAGGCCCCCGCCACCCTGCCCCTTGACCTCGTGCGCCCCCCCACCTTGAGCGGGCGCGCGGCGGAGGTGGCCCTGCTGCGCGGCGCGGGGAGCCCGGTCGTCCTCGTGACGGGCGAGCCCGGCGTTGGGAAGACGCGCCTGCTCGCCGAGGTGCTGCCGGGGGCACGGCCCCTGCGCTGCCAGGAGGGGCTGGAGCATGTGCCGTATTTCCCGCTGCTCGCCGGGGTGCGCGCGCGGTTGCCGGAGCTGCCCGACCTCGGCCCGTATGCCCCGGACCTGGCGCGCTTCGTGCCGGAAGCGTGCCCCGAGGGGGACGGGCCGCCGCCCGGGGACGGGGACGCCGACTCGGGCAAGGTGCGGTTTCTGGAGGCGCTCGCCCGCGTCTTCGCCCCGGAAGGCGTGGTCGTTGTGGACGACCTCCAGTGGGCCGACCCCGCCACCCTGGAGTGGCTGGTGTTCCTCGTGCGGCGCGGCGGCGTGCGCCTTTTCGGTGCCTACCGGGGGGGTGAGGTGGGGGAGGCCCTGGAGGGGACCCTGCGCGCCCTCGCGGCGCAGACCACGCCCGTCCCCCTCGCCCCCCTGCCCGAGGCCGGGGTCGCCGCGCTCGTCGGGAGCGTCACCGGGCCGGGGGCGGGGCCGGGCGACCTCGCCGCGTGGCTGTATCCCCGCAGCGGCGGCAATCCCCTCTTCGTGCTCGAATGGCTGCGGGTCCTCGTGCAGGAGGGGGTGTACGAGGCGCGCCCCGGCGCGTGGCAGCGCCGCGCAGGCCCAACCGACCTCGACGCCCTGCCGCTCACGCCGCGCCTCGCGGACCTCGTGCTACGCCGTGCGGACACGCTTCCGGAGGCGAAGCGGCGGGTCCTTGACGTGGCGAGCGTGCTCGGCGGCGTCCTCGACCCCGCCCACCTCGCGCGGGTGCTGGGGGAGGGGGAGTGGGCGGTGGTGGGCGCCCTGGAAAGCGCCGGGCGGCTCGGCCTGCTGCGCGGGGAGCGCTTCGCGCACGACGTGGTGCGCCGGGCGCTGTACGCGGCGTTGCCGCAGGCGCGGCGGCGCTTCGTGCACGGGCGGGCGGCCCGCGCCCTGGAGGGCACGCTCGACGACCTCGTGGTGGCCGAGCACGCCCGGCTCGCGGGGGACGAGGCCAGCGCCGCGCGGCTGTGGTTTCGCGCGGCGCGCTTTGCCTTCGGGGTGCGGCGCGGCTTCGAGGACGAGGCGACGGCTCTCTACGAGCGGGTGCTGGGCCTCGGCGTGCGGACCCCCGAGTGGTACCGGGCGCACGCCTACCTCGCGGTGCGCCGCCGGGTGGCGGGCCGCGCCGGGGAGGCGCGCGACCTGATTCAGACCGTCCTGCGCGAATCCGGCGACCCGGCGGCCCGCGCCCTCGCCCACGCGGAGGGGGCCACCCTCGCCTACATGGACGGCAACCTCGCGGAGGCGGCCGCCCTGGTGGCGCTCGCCGCGCGGGAGGCCTCCCCCCTCGACGACCCCGGGTTGAAACGCGACGTGCTGCTGATGCAGGCCAATATCGCCCATTACCGGGGCGAGTACGCCGAGGCGCTGGGCATCGCCGAGGGGGTGGTCGCGGCGGCACGGCGCGAGCCCCTCAGCCTGGGCTTTTGCAACTGGCTGAGCCTGCTCGGCGCCCTGCTGTGCGACGTGGGCCGCTTCGAGGAGGCGCTGGCGCTCTACCGCGAGCAGCTCGAAGCGGCGCGGTTCCTGGGGGCGCGTTCCGAGCAGGTCAAGGCGAGCAGCGACATCATCGCCACCCTGCACGACCTCGGGCGCATCCAGGAGGGTGTCCCCCTCGCCGAGGCGGCCCTGAGCTTGGGGCACTTCAACGACTCCTACCCCCTGCGCTATCACCTCGCGCTGGCCTATTGCCGGGCGGGGCGGCTGGACCCGGCCCTCGACCACACCCACGTCGTGCTGCGCGGCTCGCCCTCGGTGAACATGCGCGCCCACGCCCACGCCCTCCTCGCCGAGATTCACGACCGCGCCGGGCGGGGGGCCGAGACCCAGGCGGCCCTCGAAGGCGGGCTTACCGAGGTCGAGGGCTGCGACGTGCTCACCGCGCGGGCCGTCGTCGTCATCGCCGCGTTGCAGTTCGGGGGGGCCGGACTGCTCGCCCGGGCGCGGCCCATCCTCGCGGAGCTGCGAGAAGACGCCCTGCCCGCCTACCTGCGCCCGGACTTCGTGACCGCCCTCGCCGCCCGGCGGGACGAAGCTGGCAGTTGAAACGTTTGGGAAACGCCCTCCCCTTACCCTGGGGCCAACCCGGACATGTCCCGCACGGTTCCCAGGAGGAAAAGATGGCCGCACCCGTCAGACGTCTCGCCCTGCTCGCCCTGCTGCTCACCGCCTGTGGCGGCGGACCCTCCGGCGGAGGAACCACCACGCCGACCCCGAACCCGACGCCCACGCCCGGCCCCACGCCTGATCCGGCCCCGGGGACCTGTACCAATCAGCTCTCGGGGGTCATCGACCTGACGGTGGCGACCGCGATGACAAACGGCCCGGCGGCGTGCGACTACCTGATCGACGGCTACGTGAACGTGACCTCGGTGCTCACCATCGAGCCGGGAACGGTGATCCGCTTCGGCCAGGATTCCGAACTGCGGGTTGGGCCGGGCGGCGTCCTGAACAGCGTGGGGACGGCGAACGCCCGCATCCGGATGGAGGGCCTGAACAAGACCAAGGGGTACTGGGAAGGCGTCTCCTTCGGCCCCGGCGCCCGCGAGAGCCGCATCGAGTACACCGACATCGAGAGCGCCGGGCAGACGGGCTACCTCAAGAACTACGCCGGGGTGAGCGGGATCGACGGCACGCTGACCTTCCGCAACAACACCGTCTCGGGTAGCTACGCCCACGGCATGACCATCCCCGAGGACAGCCGCCTGCTGATCAAGTCCTTCGCCAACAACCGTTTCTTCGACAACGTGGGTTTTGGCCTGAAGGTCAGCGCCACCCAGACGGGTGTGCTCGACGCGGCCAGCGACTACCTAGGCGGCAACCAGCCCAACGGCCTGCCCTACGTGAAGATCGACTGGGACGACGTGTACGGCAACACGACCTGGAAGAAGATCAACGCGCCCTATTTCGTGAGCATCGCGCTGTACTACAAGGGCGGCCTGCTCACCGTCGAGCCGGGCGTGAAGGTGGTCATGGACGACGGCGCGGTCCTGAATATCCACGGCGGGGCCATCCGCGCCGTCGGCACCCCCCAGGACCCCATCGTGTTCACCGGGGTGACCCAGGAGAAGGGCTCGTGGGACGGCATCGACTTCTTCTACTCACGCTCGGACGCGAACGTGCTGCAAAACGTCCGGGTCCTGTACGGCGGCGGGGCGGGCGCGAACGTCTTCGTGGGGCACGGGTCCTCGCTCAGGATTTCGGACAGCCTGGTCGCGCACAGCGGCGGATACGGCCTGTGTCTGAACAGCCTGGATTTCGGCGACGCCAACGCCACCCTCGACATCGGCTCCGGCATGACCTACGAGGGCAACGCGGCGGGCAACGTCAACCTGGAGTGCGAGTGAGGCCCCGCACCCGCCGGACCCCGGCCCGGGGGTGGAAATCATGGAGTCGGTGTGTCACGCTCATGGCTAAAATCTCACAGTTTCTCTCCGTCTCCCCCGAAAGGAAGCCCAGATGCGTGTGAACCCCAAGGCGATTGCGGTGCTCGGCCTGACCTGTCTTCTTGCGGCGTGCGGCGGCAATGGCGGCGGGGGGACGCCCTCGCAGCCGGTCAGCTCCATCTCGGGCCTGATCCTGGCGCCCGGGGCGCTGGGGTCCTCGGCCCAGGCGGGTGAGCTGACCCGGGAGACTCCCCCCGACTGGGCCACTCATGAATCGTGGTGGACCGACCCGGCGGCGGCGCGGGCGAGGCGGGAGGCGCGCGGGGTGGCCGCCGACGGGTCCGTTCCCGGCGAGTTCATCGTCAAGCGGCGCGGTTCGCTGAGCGCGCAGGCCCTCGCCACGCTCCGGGTCGGGGACACCTCGCTGCGGCTGGAGCGCCCGCTCGGGCTGCCGGGCGTGGGGCTGTACCGGGTGACCTCGGGCGGGGGGGCGGACGTGGCGGCCGTCGTGCAGGGGCTCGCCGCCCGCGCCGACGTGGAGTACGCCCAGCCCAACGCCTACGTGCAGGCGCTGCGCACCCCCAACGACACGTACTTCCCGTTCCAGTGGGACGCTCAGGCGATGCGCCTTCCGGCGGCGTGGGACGGGACCACCGGCAAGGCGGTCACGGTAGCGGTGGTGGACACGGGGATCGTGAACCACCCCGACCTCGCGGGCCGCATCCTGCCGGGCCTCGACATGGTGCAGGACGTGAACGACTCCGGCGACGGCGACGGGACCGACCTCAACCCCACCGACGAGGGCGGGGACACGGGCTACCACGGCTCGCACGTGGCGGGCACCATCGCCGCCGCGAGCAACAACGGGGCCGGCATCGCGGGCGTGAGCTGGGGGGCGAAGATCCTGCCCATCCGCGTGCTGGGCACCTCGGGGGGCGGAACCCTCGACGACATCATCATCGGCACCTTCTGGGCGGCGGGCGGCACGGTCGAGGGCCTGCCCGCGAATCCCAATCCGGCGCAGGTCGTCAACCTCAGTCTGGGGGGCAAGCGTGCGTGCAGCCAGGTCGAGCAGGACCTGTTCGGCGCCCTGGCGAACGCGGGCGTGATCGCCGTGGTGGCGGCGGGCAACGAGGACGACAACGCGGGCGGTTACGCCCCGGCGAGCTGCGGCAACGTGATCACCGTGGGCGCGACCGGCCCCGACGGCAAGCGGGCGCCCTACTCCAACTACGGGGCGCGCGTCGACGTGATGGCGCCGGGCGGCAACACCGAGCTGCTGCTGGAGATCGGCGGCAAGCGGATTCCCGGCGGCATCCTCAGCACCGTGGCCGACACGGACGACGCCGGGCGGCTCGTCGCCACCTACGGAATCATGGAGGGCACCTCGATGGCCGCCCCCCACGTCGCGGGTCTGGTGGCCCTGATGAAGGGCGAGCAGCCGGGCCTGACCACCGCCCAGGCGCTCGCCCGCCTCAAGGCCACGAGCACGCCGCTGAGCAGTGCGGACTGCGGCGTGTCCGGTGGGTGCGGCGCCGGGCTGGTGAACGCGGCGGCGGCCCTGAGCACGTCGGGCGGCACGCCCACCCCGGCCCCCACGCCCGCGCCGACGCCCACCCCCGTGGGTCAGGTCCAGACGTTCGTCGCGGCCCTCTACCGCCTGTCCAGCGGCTACGACGAGAGCCGCAGCCACGCCGCCACGGTGCACCAGGACACGCTGCGCAAGACCTACACGCTCGGGGAACTGGAGCCGGGCCGCTACAACGTGGCCGCGTGGCAGGACCTCGACGGTGACGAGGAGGTGGACGACGGCGAACCCTTCGGCCTCTACTACGACGCCGTGAACAAGACCTTCGACGTGACCGTCGATAACGTCGCCCGCAAGATCATCGGCATCGACATCGACATGCAGCCCTACAGCGCGTCGGCCTCGGGTCAGGCCGCGCCCTTCGCCCGGTCCTCCGGCCCGCTGGACGCCCTCAGGGCGGCGGCAGAGGCCCGCACGGCGTCCCGCTGACGGTCAACCCCGGCGCGCGGGGTGAAACCGGGTCAGGCGCCCTCCTCCAGGGGTAGGCGCCCCGCCCCGGGCAGTCGAAGTGTGCGCGAACGGCGGCGATGTCCCACGGTTAACGGCTCGTAAGGGTCCCTCCGGGGTAGCCCGATCTGGGCGATACAGGTTGGTCGGCAGCAGGAACGCGTACAGCAGCACCGGGTGGAGACCGGCCCGCACGGCGTAGACGATGAAGGACAGGTTGCCCGTGATCGCCAGCAGGCGCGGCGGCACCATGGCCCGCGTGCAGAAGGGGTCGTCACCCTACACGGGTGGTGCCTGGGCAGCCGGGTCACCCTGGAGGCCGACCAGATGGTGACAGGCGTCAAGTCCTGATGCGTGACGGAGGATCAGGCCGTACCGAGGGTAGCCCGGTGAACCTCTCCCCTACCCCACGGAGCCTCCGCGCGTCGGTGAGGTCAACGGTCAACGTTCGTGGCCGGGGTGGGCCGGACGCAGGGCAGGCGGGCCTTCAGGAGCCCGGAGACGGGGTTGCCTGCCACACCACATGAGGGCTCAGCCGAGCTGGGCACCGTTAGGCTACGGGCGAACAACTTGTCTCACCGCCCAGTTTCAACCCAGGGGCACATACCCGTGGCGGTCATCTGTCGGCAGAATGTGCCTCAGTGTGTTGGTGTCTCAAAACACCTGTATGCCACAGAGTCAAATGGCGGCGACCCGGTTCGCATGTCATTTACAAAGTCTGTATCCAGGGGAGCTTGGTGTGTTCTGAGGTTTCTATGTCCTGAGATATCAAGGTGTTGAAATACCAATGTTTCAAAGTTCGCCGACATCCTTGAGATACCGCTCGACGGCCTCTTCGACGAGATCGCGCACCTGGCGCCCGGATTTCACGGAATACAGGCGCAGCGGCTTGTGCACGGACTCGCGGACCGCCACGTTGATCCGCCGCTCCTGCACCTCTGGTGTTGCTGTGTCCTGGGGTGCTGGTGTTTCCTGTTCGACCCTTGGCCGCTCGACCTCCCTGGCGCGGTTGGCAGCGCCGAGAAGGCCGCTGAGGTCCGTCTTGGGATTGGGCTTAGGCATCGATGCCCACCTCCGACAGCGCCTGGCGAAACGGGGTGAGCAGGGAAGAAGGGATCACGGACCCGAAGGCCCGGCGGTACTCGACGGACTTCTTGATGGCCGCGACCATCGGGTAACCGAGTTGCTCCAGCGCCTGCGGCATCGCGGCGCTGAGGTTGTCGTGCTCGACATAGTTGAGCAGCAGGCCCAGGCGGGCGCCCTCCTTGAAATGACCGTCGCGCAAGACGTCCATCGTGGGCTCAAGGCGGTCGATCTCGCCCTTGCCCGGTTGGATGGGCACCAGAATCACGTCAGACACCTTGGCGGTCGCCGCGAGGGTTTTGGGATCGTTGGGGGGCGTATCGACGATCAGGTATTCGGCATCCAGCCGCATGGCCGCCTCCACCGGGCCGTACACCTGGAAGGGAAGCGGTGAGCCCTGCGCGCCCGCGTCGTTGGCCCAGGCCCGCGCCGACCCTTCCGGGTCGAGGTCCAGCACCGCCACGCGGTGGCGTTCGGAGAGCACCTGGGCGAGCCCCATGCTGCACAACGTCTTGCCCACGCCGCCCTTCCGGGACAGCAAGCTGATTCTTATCACACAGAAACTCTATCACACCAAAACATTAGTGTATCTAGGTTTCTGAATACTAGAGTTTTGAAACATCAAAATCAGAAAGTCTTGAGATAGCTGTGTGTAGTAACCTCAAAATTTTGAGACATTAATGTATCAGTGTTTCAAAACATCTGATTTTACCGTATGAGATGGGGCTCGGTCTCCGGTCCCGGTTCAAGGTGCCCCACGGGGGACGGGTTTAGGCCAGCAACCTCGCCGTGGCTCGTTCTGAGGATGTCCGCACGACGGCGGCCCGACAGGTTGCGGGGGCCTCGCTACCGTGACTGTTTCCCCGGTTTGTCCCGGCGGTCGTTTGGTGGCGCGTGGGGAGGGGAGAGGAGGGGCGATGAACCCGGGCGGAGAAAGGCGAGCACCGGGCAAGTCCTCCTGAGGCTCGCCCTGATCGGGACCCGTGCCTCGACAGCACGTCCTGCATGGCGCGGCTGGCGGTGTCATTCCCGCTCGTGCCCTGGGTGCAGAGTGCCCGTCGCTTTGGACCTGCGATGTTGTGGGCGTCTTTGGCAGCGGCAGCCTCACGAACGAGGAGACGTACCGGCTGGGCAGGGTCGCCCGGCTGGCGCTGAGGACCGCGACGAGCCTCGCCTTCCTGACCGGGCAGGGCAACGGCCAAGGTGGACGCAAGCACGGGCAAGAAGGCAGGCCAGCTTCCCGGCGCCCGCAGCCTGCGCAATCCCAGGCACTGCGCCGAGATCGCCGCCCTGTGGGGCTGCTCGCCGGGCGACCTGCCCCAGCCCGGCCGAAGTGCCCGGGGGCTGCTGAATGCCTGCGGCAAGCCTGGCGGCATCGAGGTCCTGATCGTCCTGGGCTCGAACCCGGTCGTCAGCGCGGCGGGGACGGGGCAGGTCTGCGAACGCCTCCAGGCCCTGAGGCACCTCATCGTGATCGACTGCCTGCCGCATGAGACGGCGCGGCTCGCCACGCTCGTCCTCCCCGGCTCGATGTGGTGCGAGGAGGAGGGCACGACGGCCAACTTGACGGGCCGCGGGCCGCGCCCGATCACCGCCCCCGGCGCGGCCCGCGAGGACTGGCGCATCCTGTCCTTCTCAGCGCCGTGGTCTTCGTGACCGGCATGTTGCGGCTCCGGGCGCTGGGGCGACAGGGCCTCGCCTGACGGCGGGGGCCGGGGACGGGTCCACAGGGGTCCCGGGCTGTCCCGGCCTGAAAGAGGTCGGATGCTGGGGGGCGCCTCCGGGGTGAAGGGGGAGACGCCCCGGACCCTTTGACCCCTAGCCCCTCGCCCTGCGCTTGGGGACGCGGCGCAGGGTGGCCTGACCGTCCAGGGTGTGCCAGTACAGGCCGTCCTCGGAGTCGGGGCGGTGGTCGTGGCCGATGCGGCGCGAGGTTTCCGCCGCCGCCGCGGTGAGGTGCGTGGCGAGGCTGTCCTTGCGCCGCGTGAAGCGCCGCGTGGGCACCGAGAGGCTGATGGCCGCGATGACCTCCGCGTTGGCGTTGCGGATGGGCGCGGCGACGCCGCACACGCCGGGGACATGCTCCTCGATGCACAGGGCGTAGCCCCGCTCGCGGGTGCGGGCGAGGTCGGAGAGCAGCTCGTCCTCACTGGTGATCGTGCCCGGCGTGTGGCGGTGCAGCAGCCCGGCCCCGCTCAGCCCCTCGACCTCCTCCGGGGGGCGGTGGGCCAGGATTACCTTGCCGGGCGCGGTCGCGTGTGGGGGCAGGGTGCCGCCGACGGGTGTGTCCACGGGGGAGGCTCCCCCCTCCACCCGGTCGATGCAGATGGTCTGCCCGCCGTCGAAGGCGGCGAGGAGGACGGTCTCGCCCGTGACCCCCGCGAGGCGCGTCATCTCCTCGCGGGCGACGCGCCGCCAGGGGGTGTGCGACATCAGCACGGTGTTGAGCGCCATCACCCGGAAACCCAGGCGATAGCGCCCGGTCACGAAGCGGTGCAGCAGGCCGATGTGGGTCAGGGCGGTGAGCAGGGCGTGGGCGCCGCCCTTGGACATGCCCAGGTGCCGGGCCGCCTGCGTCACGCCGATCTCCGGGCTCTCCACGGTGAACAGCTCCAGCAGCCGCCCGACGTTCTCGACCGACTGGACGCTGTGGGCGCCGGGCTTCAGGGGTGGCCCGGGCACCGCCGCTCCCCGCTCATCCGCGCAGGGCCCCCCCGGCCCGGTCCCGCTCGTGGCGGGTGCTCAGGGCGTTCATCCGCACGGGGGCGTTCGCCGCGCCGAAGCCCAGGTAGCCGTCGCGCTGCACGACCTCGAAGAAGAAGCGGTCCTCGAAGGTGTTGGTATACACCTGCCGAAACTGCCCCGCGCCGTCTTGGTCGTACAGCAGGTTCAGGTGGCGCAGGGTCAGGAGCTCCTCGTCCGGCAGCAGGAAGCGCACGCCGAGGTCGTCGTAGTAGTTGCCGGGGATGTCGAGCAGTTCGGCGGCCCCCGGGTCGAGCGCCGCGGCCGTCTGCCGCAGGTCGTCCGTGGTGAAGGCGATATGGTGCACGCCCGCGCCCGAGAGCGCGTTCACGAAGCGGCCCGTGGCGGTGCGCCGACTCTCGGAGACGTTGAGGGGAAAGCTCACCCGCCGGTCCCGGCTCACCAGGGCCCGGCTGCTCACCAGGCCGTAGGGGTCGGGCAGTTCGTGCAGCGGCTCCGGCTCCAGGCCGAACACCGTGCGGTAGAAGAGCACGAAGCTCCCCAGGCGGTCGGGCGGCAGCGCCTGCGCCACGTGGTCCACCCCGCGCAGCCCGGCGCCCCGGGGCGGCCTCGCCGTGCGGCGAAAGTCGGTGTGGTACACCTCGGCGGCCAGCGCGTCGTCCACCAGGCAAAAGAGCATCCCGTCGGGCGCGCGCAGGGCGGGGAGGCGCGACTCGCCCGCGCCCGTGCGCTCTTCCCATTCGGAGCACAGCAGGGCGCGCGCCCGCGCCAGGGCCCGGTCCACGTCGTCCACCCGCAATCCGACGGCGCACACCGAGGGCCCGTGGCCCTGGAAGAAGTCGGCGGCGTGGCTGTCGGGCTCGCTGTTCAGGGTGAGGTGGATGTCGCCCTGTTCGTGCAGCGTGACGGCCTTGGAGCGGTGGTGCCCGGTGCACGCGAACCCCAGCGCCTCCAGCCGCCGCGCCAGTCCCCGCGCGCCCGCCGGGTCCACCGCGAACTCCAGAAACTCGTAGCCCCGGAACTCGGGCGGGGCGGGCAGGCTCGTCGCCCCCGCCTCGGCCTCCACCCACAGCAGCGACCGCAGGCCGTCGTGCGCGATCAGGGATGCCGACGCCGCGCGGAACTCGTCGTTGAAGACCTCCAGCGACAGGGGCCCCGTGTACCCCGCCCGCACGAGGTCGCGGGTAAAGCCCGCCACGTCGAGGTCCCCCTGCCCCGGGAAGTTGCGGTGATGGCGGCTCCACGACAGCACGTCCATGCTCTTGCGCGGGCTGTCGGCGAGCTGCGCGAAAAACAGCTTTCCCGGCGGCACCGTCTCCGCCAGCCCCTCCAGCGTGTCCCCCACCGCGAGCGTGTGGAAGGAGTCGAGGATCAGCCCCAGCGCGGGGTGGTCGGCCCGGCGCACGATCTCCCAGGCCTGGCGCCAGCGGTTGACGTGCCGCCCCCACGCCAGCGCCTCGTAGCCCACCTTCAGGCCGCGCGCGTGGGCCCGCCCCGCCATCTCACGCAGGTCGGCGGCGGCGCGCTCCGGGTCGTCTTGCGCGAGGTCTTGCACGTTGCTGCACACGAGCACCATCGGCGCCCCGAGCTGCTCCATCAGGTCGAACTTGCGCTCGGCCCGGTCGAGACCCCGCTGACGGTAGGCGTCCGGCATCGCCTCGAAATCGCGGAAGGGCTGGAAGAGGGTGATCTCCAGGCCCAGGTCGGCCGCGAGCCGCCGCACCTCGGCGGGCGTGCCCCGGTGGTTGAGAAGGTCCTGCTCGAAGACCTCGATGCCGCCGAAGCCGATGTCCGCCGCCGCCCGCATCTTTTCCGGCAGGGTGCCGCTCAGGGACACCGTGGCGATGGACTTCCGGAAGGGTCCGCGTGGGGCCGGGGTCATGCGCCCGCCACCCCCGCCGGGGGCGCGATCAGCCGCTCGAAGTGCGCGAGCATCCGGCCCAGGTCGGGCCGCAGGCCGCTGAACAGCTCGAAGGCGCGGGCCGCCTGGTACACGGCCATGTACCCGCCGTGGACGGTGGCGCACCCCCGCGCCCGGGCCACCCTCAGCAGCTCGGTCTCCAGCGGCACGTACACGACCTCCGCCACCCACTGCCCCGGGCGCAGCCACGCCGCCGGGAGGGGCAGGCCCGGGTGCGCGGCCATGCCGGTCGGCGTGGCGTGGATCAGGCCGTCCGCCTCCCGCATGGCCGCCTCCAGGCTCTCCCCGGCCTCGACCCGCCGCCCGGGAAACTGGGCCCCGAGCCGGGCGGCGAGCGCCTGAGCCCGCTCCCGGTCCCGGTCGAAGAGGGTCAGGCGCTCCACCCCCAGCCCCAGCGCCGCGTGCGCCACCGCCGCCCCCGCCCCGCCCGCGCCGAGCTGGACCGCGTGCGTGAGGGCCGCGTCCGGCAACCCGCGCCGGAAGCCCTGCGCAAAGCCCCAGCCGTCGGTGTTGTGGCCGATCCGCCGGCCTTCCCGGAAGACGACGGTGTTCACCGCCCCCAGCGCCCGCGCCTCGGGGGACAGCTCGTCCAGATGCCGGATCACCCGCTGCTTGCAGGGATGGGTGATGTTCAGGCCGCCGAAGCCGGTGACCTGGGCGGCGCGCAGGAGTTCCGGCAGGGCGTCCGGGGTCAGTCCCAGCACGTCGAGGTCCATCAGGCGGTACAGGCAGCGCCGTCCGTGGGCGTCTCCCTCCGCCTCGTGCAGGGCGGGGGAGAGCGACTTCCCGATGCCGCTGCCGATCAGGCCGGTGAGGAGGCGGGGGGCGTCGGGGGCCGTGTGGGTCGGGATCATGGGACTCCTTGGGGGCGTGGGGCGCGGGGAGGCTCAGGCGCTCAGCAGCGGCCGCAGCCCCTCGGCCTCGTGCTGGAGGAGCGGGAGATACGTGCCCACCAGCTCCTCGGCGGAGACGCGGCCCACCTGGGTCGAGAGGGTCAGGGCGGCGACCACCCGGCCCGACGCGCCGCGCACCGGCACCGAGATCGAGCGCAGGCCGATCTCCAGCTCTTGGTCGGCGAGGGCGTACCCGTCCCGGAGGGCGGCGCGCAGCAGGGCGAGCACCTCCTCCGGGTCGGTGACCGTGTACTCGGTGCGGGGGGTGGGCGGCGTGCGCTCCAGGACGGCGCGCTGCTCGGCGGGGGAGAGTTCGGCGAGGAGCACCCGGCCCACCGACGTGCACGACAGCGGAAAGCGGCTGCCCACCCCCAGGTCGGCCGAGAGGATGCGCGGCGAGGCGGCGCGGGCCACGATCACCGCCTCGTCGCCGTCGAGGACGCAGGCCGAACACGACTCCTGGGTGCGCTCGGTGATGCGCGAGAGCGCGGGCTGGATCACGGTGGGCAGCGGCGACGAGGACAGGTAGGCGTACCCCAGCGTGAGCACCTGGGGCGTCAGCGAGAAGAACTTGCCGTCCCACGCCACGTACCCGAGGTGGTGCAGGGTCAGCAGCGAGCGCCGGGCGGTGGCCCGGGTCAGCCCCGTCTCCCGCGCCACGTCCGCCAGCGCCAGCCGGGGCCGCCGCGCGTCGAAGGCCCGGATCACCTGGAGACCCCGCGCCAGCGCCTGAACGAGGTCCCCCCCGAGCTCCTCGTCCCGGAGGGGAGCGGGTGGGGGCGGGCTGGCCGTGGCAGAAGGCATGGCCCCAGTATAGGCATATCGTTCGCTCAGCGCACAAGTGTTCGCAGGGGGAACAAACCACGTTGACTTTTGCTCATCCGGCTGCCATAGTGCGCTTGTCGAATAAAAGTTCGTGGAGCGCACAACCATAAGAGAGCTTCATCTTGTGGCGGTGCCCCCGCCCGGCAGCCGAGCCGGACCCAGGAGACGCCTATGAAGAACGTGCTGCCGCTCGCCCTGACCACCCTCGCCCTCGGTTCGCTTGCCGCCGCGCAGAATTTCCCCACGAAGGGGCTGAACTTCATCGTGCCGTGGTCGCCGGGCGGGTCGGCCGACCTGACCTCGCGGGCGCTGGCGTCGGCGATGAGCCGGCCGCTGGGGGAAAACGTGACGGTCGTGAGCCGCACCGGGGGCGGCGGGGCCATCGGGCACCTCGCCATCTCACAGGCCAGGCCCACCGGCTACGACATCGGCATGGGCACGCTGGAGATGGTGATTCCCGCGTGGAGCAAGCAGTCGGGCCTGACCATCGACAACTTCACGCCGATCAGCCTCGTGAGCGTCAACCCGGCGGCGATCACGGTCGCCAAAAACTCGCCCTTCAAGACGGTGGGCGAGCTGGTGGCGTTCGTCAAGGCCAATCCCGGCAAGCTCAAGGCGTCGGGCACGGCCAAGGGCGGAAGCTGGGACATGGCGCGGGCGGGCTTTCTCCAGACCATCGGCGTCAAGGACAGCGCCTTGCCGTGGGTGCCCGCGCAGGGCAGCGCCGCCGCCATTCAGGAACTCCTCGCGGGCGGCGTGGACGTGATCACGGTGAGCGCGTCGGAGGTCAACAACCTCCTCAAGAGCGGCGAGGTACGCACCCTGGCGGTGATGGCCGACCGGCGGCTGCCCGACCACCGGGACATCCCCACCCTCAGGGAGTCCGGCATCAACTGGTCGTTCGGCTCCTTTCTCTCGGTCGTGGGACCCCGCCGCCTCTCCGCCGACGTGGTGACGAGGATCGACGCGGCGGTCAAGGCCGGGATGCAGGAGCCCGAGTTCAGGAAATTCATGACGAACGCGGGCTTCGGCATGAACTACCTCAACCCCGCCCAGTTCCGCCTCTTCCTGAACCAGCAGGCCGCCAAGATGCGGCAGGTGCAGGCCTTTATCGACGCCGACAAGTAGGCCCGGGCCCGGGGCGGGGAGTGTGACGCGAACAGTGGCGCAGGCACTCCCCGCCCCCCCGTTTCCGACCTCGCACGTCACGCTGGAGACGATATGGAACAGCAGGAACACCCCTACTGGGAACTGGGCCTCAGCCTCTTCTTGATATTCGTCGGGATCGCCGTCTGGGTGCTCAGCGCCTCCTTTCCGCGCCTCGACGACGGCACGCCTGGTCCCTCGCTCTTTCCCCGGCTGATCGGCGCCGGAATGGTGATCGGCGGGACCGTGCTGGTCTTCTCGGCCGTGGGGGACCTGCGCGGCCGCGTCGCCACGCTGCCCTTCGTGGAGTCGCGCGCCGGGCTGCTCAAGGTGGTCGCCACGGTCGCCATCACGGCGGCGGTGCCCTTCGTGATGCCGTTCATCACGCTGGTGGGGGGGGCCGCCCTCGCCGCCGTCCTCTTCGCCCTCCTGATCGGGACGGACCTGCCGCGCGCCCTGGGGGTCGGCCTCGTGACCGCCGTGATGGTCTACGGCGTCTTCGGCAGGCTGCTGGGAGTGCCCCTGACATGACGGACCTCTTCAGTTGGCAGGCCCTCGTCGCCCTGATCCTGGGCAGCCTGTTCGGCGCCGTGTTCGGGGCGATCCCCGGCCTGACGGCCACGCTGGCGCTGAGCCTCTTCGTGCCGCTGGCGCTCTTTCTCGACCCCAGCCTCGTGCTGCCCGCCGTGATCGGGATTTCCACGGCGGCGATCTTCGCGGGGGACATCGGCTCGATCACGGTGAAGATTCCCGGCACCGCCGCCTCGGCGGCCTACAGCGACGAGATCAACCGCATGGGCAAGGGCAGCATGGGCTTTGCGATGGGGGTGGCGACCCTGCCCTCGGCGGTCGGGGCGATCATCGGCGTGGCGATCCTGATGGCCGGGGCGGGGGTGCTCGCGCAGTTCGCCAAGCAGTTTTCCTCGTTCGAGTACTTCTGGCTCGCCGTGCTGGGGCTGGTGGCGGGCGTGTTCGCCACCCAGGGCAAGCTGGTCAAGGGCGCGCTCTCGCTCGGCATCGGCGTCTTGCTCTCGACGATGGGCCTGGACCCCACCCTGGGCTTCGCGCGCTTCACCTTCGGCTCGCCGGAGCTGCTCAGCGGCGTGAACTACGTGGTCGCCCTGATCGGCCTCTTCGGCATCGCCGAGCTGCTGGAGCAGGCGTACAAGGGCGTGGTGAAGACCCAGGCGGTCGCCACGCCGGAGGAACTGAGCGCCCAGCGCCGCCGCCTCGGGCACGACTACTGGGTGCGGCCCACCCGGCTGATGCTGCGGCAAAAGGGCGCGATGGTGCGCTCCTCGCTCGTGGGCACGGCGGTCGGCTTCCTGCCGGGGGCGGGGGCGGACCTCGCCGCGTGGCTGTCGAGCAGCCTGGAGCGGATGCGCAGCCGCAAGGCCCACATGACGCCCGCCGAGCGGTCGAATCTCGAGGAGGTCGTCGTGCTGGCGGGCACCACGTCCAACAACGCCGCCGTGGCGGGGGCCTGGATTCCGGCGATGGCGCTCGGCATTCCGGGCGACACCCTGACCGCCATCGTGCTCGGCGTGTTCCTGATCGCCGGGATCACGCCGGGGCCGCAACTGTTCACCCAAAACCGCGACCTCGTGAACCAGATCTACCTCGCCTTCGCGGTCGCCAGCGCCCTGCTGATGCCGATCATGGGCCTGCTCGCGGCGTACGGGGCCGGGTACATCACCCGCATCCCCTTCCGGCTGCTGATGGGCTTCATCCTGGGGCTGACGGTGGTGGGGGCGTACGCCATCAACAACAACCCCTTCGACATCTGGGCGATGCTGGCCATGGGACTGTTCGGCTTCCTGCTCAAGCGGGGCGGCTTTCCGCTCGCGCAGGTCGTGCTCGGCATGGTCCTCGGGCCGCTGCTGGAGCAGAACTTCATGGTCAGCGTGATCAAGGTCCACTGGAACCTGGCGAGCTTTTTCGAGCGCCCGGTCGCCCTGATCCTGATGCTCGCCACCCTGCTCGTGATCGTCTTCGGCGTGCGGATGAACCGCCTCTACCGCCAGTCCGCGGCGGGCCCGGCGCCGGACGTGGACCGCCCGGTGGGTTCGGCCTAGCCCTCCCCGGACGGGCCCGGCGCCAGGCGGGACGGCGCCGGGCCCGTTTCCCGCCGGCGTCGTCTGCCTGGAGGGACGCCGGACCCTGGCCCACTGACCCTCAGCCGATCCGCTGCATGTCGGTGGTGTAGCGCCGTTTCAGCCTCAGGCAGAGGTCGGTGGCGTGGAGCCCGGTGAGCACCACGTCGAGCTGGTAATAGGCGTCCTCCCCGAAGAGGACCGGCCTGGGGGCGAATTTTTGCCGAAGGACGGTCCCCGAGGGAGCGCTGCCCAGCAGGGAGCAGAGTTCGTCTCGCGCCTCGGCGACCGCATCCACGAAGATCCGGTAGGTGACCATGCCGCAAGTTACCCGTGCCCGAATGACATCCTTCTGACAGGCCCTGCCCGCCATGACCCGCCCGCCGCCGGGGGCGGAGGCGGGGCGGCGATCCGCCGGGCGGGGGACGGCGGGTTCGGACCGCTGGCGCTGGGGGCGGGCGCGAAGGGGGGCTTTCGGCCGCCCGGGTCACCCGCGAGGCGCCCCTGCCCGTGCTGACGGCCCACCCCGCGCTGCCGGAGGGCGGGGCCTGCGCTCACGTCCCGGCCTCCGGGCGGCCCGGCGGGCGGTCGAGGACGCGCAGCACGTGGTCTTCGACCCTCTGGATGGCCTCGCGGGCGGCCTGCGCGCTCGGCGTGCCGATGGCGTGCGCGTAGAGGACCCGGCGGTCGTCACTGAAGCCCAGGGCGACCGTGCCGGGCATCAGGGTGATCACGGCGGTCAGCAGCGTGAGGGCCGCGTCCCCCTGCACGCGCAGCGGCACCGCCACGATCATGGGGCGCAGGGGCGGGCGGGGCCGCAGCGCGAAGAGCGCGACCTGCACGTTCGCCACCGTCAGTTCGCGCAGGAAAAATCCCAGAAACGAGAGCGCCGCCGCGACCCGGCGCACGTACCCCCCGGTGCCCAGCACGCGCGGAAACACGGCCAGGATGGCGAAACCCAGCAGCGAGCCGACGGCGAGTTCCCGCAGGCTGACCTCCCCGGCCAGAAGGGCCCACACCACCGCGAGGAGCACGTTGAGCGCCAGTCCCTGCATTCGAGGTCTCCTTGGCGTGGGGCGCCCGTGTGCCGCGCCCGGGAAAGTGACCGTCCCGGTGAACCCGGCCCCGGGTGGGGGCGGCGCTCACCCGCCGCTGCTCTGGGTCCGCCCCTCCACCTCGTCCTGGCTGATGACGTGCTGCTCGGTGTCTTCCTCGAACAGTTCCTTCTTGGCGCGCGCCGTCACGTCCGGGCTCTTCTGCTGCTGCGCCTCCTTGGCCTGGTGGCTGTGCCGCTGGAAGAACACCAGCGCCGCCACCACCACCGCCAGCGCCGCGCCGAACTGCAAGGTCTCCAGCGGGTCCTCCCAGCGGACGAAGTGCTCCAGAAAGGTCACGCCCAGGATGACGATGACCACGCTGACGATCTTGTCCTCGAGGTCGTTGAGGGTCTCGATGCCCAGGCTGACGGTGAGGTTGAGGGGCGCGATGAAGAGGCTGTAGAGCCCGACGCCGATGATGTAGAACACGACCGCCTTGAGCATGGTGCTGACGATCTCCAGAAAGACGAGGGTGAGGTTGGCGGCGTTGAACTGCAAGTCGGCGACGGCGGCGGCGGCGTTGACGATGCCGGTGAGGGCCTGGATGACGCCGATCAGGAAGAGGGCGGCGGCGACGAGCAGTACGGAGATCACGGCCAGCAGCACGATGAAGCGCGACTGCCCGATGAAGCGGCTGAAGGGGGTCGGCGGGCGCCCCCCCTGGGACTCGGGTTCGGAACGACGGACCATCATGAGGCTCCTTGGCCGGGCGAATTGGGCACACCGGAGAGGGGGGAGAGGACGTCGGCCAGGTGCACGCGCGCCTACCCCAGGTCCCGGGAGTCGTGGACGGGTCGGGCGACGACCTCCTGGCGGTCACGCTCCTGCGCTCCTTCGGGAGCCAACGAGCGGGCCAGCAGGGCGGCGAGGGCCCCGGCGACGAGCGGCGCGGCGAAATAGATGAGGTTGACGAACACAGGGCCCCTCAGCAAATTCCCGGCCAGCAGCACCAGGGCGATGGCCGGATTGAGCACCCCACCGCTGCTGGGTCCCGCGATGGCGATGCCCACCGTCAGGGCGATCCCGATGGCGAGGGCGCTCGCCTCGGGGGCGGCCTTCGCCATCACCACCCGGACGACCACGAACACCAGGAGGGCCGTGCCCAGCAGCTCGAACCACAGCGCGTTGCCGTGGGCGCCCGCCACGGGGAGCCGGCGGTCCACCAGTTGCCCGAAGCCCAGGGCCAGGAACGCGCCCAGCACCTGCGCCACGAAGTACACCAGCCCCTCGCGCAGGGGAAACAGCCGCGCGGTGATGAGCCCGAGGGTCACCGCCGGGTTGAGGTGCGCGCCGGAGACCTGTCCGAGGGCGATCACCATGACGAGCAGGGTGGCCCCGACCAGGGCGAAGGTGAGGCCTGGGGGCGAGAGCAGGGCGGCGATCACGAGGAAAAAGGTGCCTACGACCTCGGCGACGAAGCGCCGGGAGAGGTTGGGAGAGGCGGTCATGGTTCAGGGTCCTCCTGTAGGAGTGGGATGCGGGCCGGGCTCTCGTCGTCCAGCCGGTCGAAGGTCGCGCGCCTGTGGTCGCCGAGGCCCATCCTCGAAGTGTGGGGCGGTCGCGCGAGGGTGCCCGCCCCGGAGGTGCAGCTCGACTTGTCCTGACCGCTGAGGAACGCGCCGGAGCGGCACACCTTGCCAGCGGTCATCCGATTCGTTCTCAGGAGAGGCCGAGTTGCAGGATGTCGAGGTAGTCCAGGCCCAGCAGCACCCCCACCAGGAGGAGCAGGGCCAGAATGAGCCACAGCCAATGAGCCACAGCCACGAGGGGCGGCCCTTGGGTCCTTTCAATCGGGTCATGGCCCGGTCCTTTCGGGGAAGGAGGCTAGTGGCGCCTGGAGTCGTCGCGTAGATCGTCGGCCGCCCGTTGTGCGTCCCGCCTCAGGTCCTGCGCGCTGTCCTGAGCCTGATGCTGGAGGTCGCGCAGCTTGTCCCCGGCCTGATCGGCGGCCTTCTCCCCGGCTCGGCGGCGTTCACCCCCGGCGTCTCGCAGGGCATCCCGGGGATCGTCGCCGCGCATCACGTCGGACACGGCGTCTTTTGCGGCGTCCCCGGCGCGGGCGAGGTGGCCCTCGAGTCCGGGACTGACCTGCCTCAGGAGCCCCCGAATCCGGTCCCTGAAGGACGGATTGCTGCGGTACAGAGCGTAGGCCACGCCCGCGAGGAGCACGAGCCCCCACGGAAAACCGCCCCCGCCTCTGCGTTCGTGCTGGAGCCGCTCCATCTGGGCCTCCAGGCGATGCAGGTCCTGTTGATGCCGGGCGAGGGTGGCGGCGAAGTTCGCCTGCGTCTTGGCGAGGCCCCTGGCGGCCCCCGCGCTCATCTGACGTTCGAACTGCCGCCCGACGTCCTGGGCAGCCTCCTTGAGGTCGTGGGCCTGTTCTTCGAGATGGGTCATGACCATTCCTGTCCCGCCGCTGCCCCGGCTTATCCCTGGGCGATCCGGCGGCCTTGAAAAGAGGGCCGAGGAGGTCTCCCGCCCCGGGCTTGGTGCCTGGTGGAATCAGCGGCGGTCGGTCTTGCCGCCCCCGGGGTCAGCGGCATCCTTGACCGCATCCCCCGCGCGGTCGAGGGCGCCCTTGCCGTCCATCGTCACGGAGCGGTCACCCGCCTGCCCGGCCACCCGATCCCCCATGTTCAACTTCACGTCGCCGGTCTTCTCGACGTTCAGCACCTCGCGGCCCACCATCTCGGTGACCTGCTGGGTGTCGGTGACGGTGCGCTTGCCGATCTCCACTTCCTCGGTGACGAACGCCTGCTTCCCGACCCGCGCCCGCTCGGCCTCCAGGTCCACCCGCAGGGCCTCGCTCGCGGCGCCCAGGGTGACGTTGCCCTCCACCGGGCGGGGGTCGGTGACGGCGTGGCGCTCGATCACGACCTCCTCGCGTTGCAGGGGCACCGTCACCGTCTCCTGCCGGGTCTCCACCCGTTTGCCGATCTCGACCTGCCCGGCCACGTAGCGCTGCTTGTTCACCAGCAGCCGCTCTTCGAGCAGTTGCAGCCGCTGCGGGGCACGGAACATCGTGTCGTTCTCATCGTCGCGGTAGTTGTATCGCTGCTCCGCACCCTGCCCGGTCATGCCGACCGTCCCCGCGTAGCCCGTCCCCCGCAGCACCCGCTCGTCGGTGGTCTGTTGCTCACGGCCGTACTCGCGCCCCACCTCATAGACGTTCAGGTTCTTGACCTGATCCCTCGTCAGCGAGTCGAAGTACACCGCGTCGTCCTCGATGCGGGCCATCCCGACCGGCATCAGCACCTGCTTGGAGGCGAACCAGCCGCCCACGTCCACGATCAGGTACCGCAGGCGACCGCCGTCCTCGGCCATCGCGCCCTTCACGGTCCCGACCTTCTCGCCGCCCGCCGCGTAGGCGGTCGCGCCGGTGGGGTCGTGGTACCCCGTGCCCAGGTCGTAACTGCGCTCCCTTGCCAATTGATCTACCCGTGTGAGTCCCGCCATCCGAGAACCCCCTTTGTGACAGCCCCTATCCATGAGGTTGCTCCCCAGCGTGTACGACCTCCGGCCCCCTCCCCTAAGAGCCGCCTAAAGAATCTTGATTCACCTCGATCCTTCAATGTTGAGTAAACCGGAGGGCCTGAAGCGGAGCTTCATCAGGGGGATCTCATCAAGAGAAAAGCGACTCTGACGTGCATTCTCGCCGGGGCCATCCACCCGCCCTGCCATCCGGGAATGGGTGGATGACCACGAATCGGCCGGGAGAGGGTGAACGGCAGGGCTGGATGTGCCCCGTCTTGAATTCAGGTTGAGGCTGCACGGCGTGGCGGCAGGGAACGGACACTGCCCTTCACCAGGGGATCATCTGGGCCGAACCGCGCCCGGCCACCCACCTGGAGGGGTACCGACGGGAAGGCGACATGCTTGCCCCTGCCCCGCCGGGGTGAAAGGACGCGATCCCTGGGCACCCTGCCCCCCCTGCTGACCCTGGCACAACTGCGCGAGCCTGGGACGCTCGGTCAGGACCTGGTGACGGCCGCCCGCCGCCACGTGGGGGCGGCCGGATTGGAGCAGACCGCCTCGCTCGAACGTCTGCTGCGGGTGTGCCGGGAGCAGGCGGCGGTGGGCACCGCCCTGCGGTCCCTGGCCTGGGCGCTGGGCCGGATGGGGGACGGCGGGGACGGGGAGGCCGGGGCCCGCGCCACCCTGCTGGCCGCGCTGAACACCCAGCTCGAACTGGCGGCCCGGATTGAGGCGGTGCTGGCGGACGCCCTGCGGGACGTCACCTCGACCCCGGCGGTCTTCATCAGCGCCGCGGCCCTGCAAGAGATCGAGCAGGACGCCAAGGGACAGCTCCAGACGCTGAAATCGCTCTTTCACGAGGCCCGGCGCTACGGGCGCACCCCCGAGCAGCAGCAGGAGTTCGAGCGCCTGGGGCAGGGGATGCAAGAAGCCCTCGACCGCGCCGAACAGGACGAGGCGGCCGGGCGCGCCGAGACCCTGGGCGTGATCATCGCCGAAGCGACGGCGCAACTCGTCAAGCTGCCCGGGATGCCGACCCCGGCCCTGACCGAGACCCTGGAGCGCATCGCCGCCGAGCTGCGGGCCAAGGCAGCTCGGTAGGCAGGAACCGGACCACCCGCTCAAGGGCGGATGAACGCCGGGCCACCGCTGATCTGACAGGTCCCTTGATTTCTAAAGAGGGTTGAAACGTTCCGCGATCCAGCTCGCCCGCGAAGTTCAGATACTGCCCGGCATGGGTTTTTTCACACTTCTGTTGCACCGGGGCCTGGCCCTGGTGGGGCTGACGGCCGGGCTGGCGCTGGCCCAGAGCGGTTGCGTGCTTCCAGACGGACCCCTGCCCGAGCGTTCCCGCTACGTGGTCATGCTCGACGTGTCGGGGTCGATGGTGGGCAAGGGCGACGGCCGGTTCGACATCTTCGGGCAGGTTGAGCGCGAACTGGGCCGTTTCCTCCAGCAGAGCACGAGCACCGTTCGGCTGGTGACTTTTTCGCGCGGCGTGGAGGCCAGCCGCGATTTTGAATATCCCACCCAGAAGGCCGAGTTGCAGACCTACCTGAACACCCTGAAGCCCGACGGCACGCACACCTACCTCTACCGCTCCATGCAGCGGGTCTTTTCCGGGCTCACCCGGGACCCCAGCCTCGCCACCACCGTCTACGTGCTCACCGACGGCAACGACAACGACCCCGGGCGGGTGAGCCTGCAAGGCGCGCTCGCCACCTTCGAGAAGAGTCGGGGAGAGTTCGACAAGCTCTATTACATCGGGCTGGGCACCGACATTCCGCAGGCCGCCGAGACCGCCTTCGACGCCACCTCGTACGCCCGCACGCTGGAGGTGCCGCCCAGCATCATCCCCCAGCTCGGGGGCTTCGGGCTCCTTCCGGCGCTGCTGGAACTGTCCAAGGGCAAGCTGACCCGCAGCGGCAGGTTGGGCGAGGACGTGCGGCTGGAGCTGGACAACTCGCGCTTTCCCGGACTGAAGCTCGGCCAGGGCCGTCTGGCGGGGGGCGAGCGCCTCCTGACCCTGACGGTGGATCCGGCCCGGCCCGGCACTCCCGAGGCCGCGGCCCTGCTGTGCGTCGAGGGCGCTGGCCTCTCGCAACGGGCCCTGGTCCGGCCCGGCCGGGAGGTGCTGGCAGGGGGCGGCCCCAGTGCCGGGGCAGGAAGCCCAGGTGCAGGAGGTCCAGGGACGGGCAGCCCGGCGGGACAGGCGGGGTCCGGCCCCTCCGCGACCGGCCGTCTGCGCCTCACCCTGCTCAACCCCGAGGGCAACCGGGTCTTGAGCCCCGGCGAGGAGACCACGCTGCGCTACCGCGTGGGGGGCCCGGCGGGCGGACGGGGACTGGTGAACTTCGGGACCCTGCCTGAGGGGCTGGAAGCAACGGTGAATGGCCGGCCCCTGAACGGACCGGTCCCGGTGACGGCCGGAGACACGCTGGCGCTGACCCTGCGCAGCACGGGGCTGCCCGGGGGCCAGGCGGTGAGCATCGCCCCCACCCTGGACGGCCAGGCCGCCCGGGCGCAGCAGGTTTCCGCAACAGGTGCGAACGGGAGCCCTGCCCCGGGGCCCTTGGCCGGGAGCGCGGGCGCCCGCGGGACCGCCGAATCCCTCCGCCTGGTCCTGCTCAACCCGGGGGCGAACCGCTCCCTGGCGCCCGGCGAGGAAACCACCCTGAACTACCGTCTCCAGGGCCCGGCCGGTCAGAGCGGGCAGGTAGCTTTCGGCAACCTGCCGGACGGCCTGGAGGCCACCGTGAACGGCCAGCCCCTGACGGGACCTCTCACCGTGCAGGTCGGCGACACGGTGGCGCTGACCCTGCGCAACCGGGGCCTGCCCGGCGGTGAGGCGATGAGCGTCACCCCAAGCGTGGACGGCCGGGCCGCCGAGCCCCAGCAGGTCACCGGGCGGGCGGCCGCCGGTGACCCGGCGGGAACGGCCGCGACCGGAGGGACGACCCCGGCCCCGGGCACCGGGACGCCCGGCGACACCGCCGCGGCGAGCCCGTTGCGCCTGGTGCTGCTCAACCCGGGGGCGAACCGCTCCCTGGCCCCTGGTGAGGAAACCACGCTGAGTTACCGCCTTCAGGGCCCGGCCGGGCAGAGCGGGCAGGTGGACTTCGGGGCCTTGCCGGACGGCCTGGAGGCCACCGTGAACGGCCGGCCCCTGACGGGACCTCTCACCGTGCAGGTCGGCGACACGGTGGCGCTGACCGTGCGCAACGCGGGGCTGCCCGGGGGCGGGACCGCCACCCTGACGCCGACCCTGAACGGGCAGGCGGCCCAGCCCCAGCAGGTGACGGCCGCCACTCCGGGCGCGGCCGCGGGCACTGCCCCTTCCACGGGTCAGGTCCCGGCGGCCGGACCGGTCGTGCTGCTGAACCCCGAGGCCAGGCAACCCCTCGCGCGCGGGGAGAGCACCGTGTTGCGCTACCGGGCGGAGGGGGCCCCGGCCACCGTGCGGCTCGGCGAGACCCCGGCGGGGACCTCGGTGGCCTTCGAGGGCCAGCCGGGCAGCACCCTGACCGTGCCTGCGGGCGGCGAGTTCGGCGTGCGGGTGACGAACACGGGGCTGGGCGGCGGGCAGGCGGTGAGCCCGGACGTGCGGGCCGCCGGGGTGCCCCTGAACGTACCCACCATCACCGGGGCGCGGGCGGGCTTTGACCCCGGCTGGCTGGGGTTACTCGGCCTGCTGGGATTGCTGCCGCTTGTCGTCCGCCGCGCCGCGCCCCGCGTCCTGTCGGTGCCGGTCGGTCCGGCGCCCGCCGGATCCCCCCCCGTGGTCACGGCGCCCACCCCCGTCGCTCCCAGCAGCCCTCCGGTCGACACGGCCCCGGCGGGCGCCGCGCCCGACCGGCTCCAGCTTCTCGAAGAACGGCTTGCGGTGGACAAGACGCGGGTCAAGGTGGGGGAGGTGGAGATCGGCAAGCGGGTCGAGACCCGGACTGAGCAGGTCGAGGTGCCCCTGACGCGCGAGGAAGCTTATATCGAGCGCCACGCCGTCGCCGACCCCCGGCCGGTGGAGGACGCGGTGCTGGGAGTTCAGCCGGAGGCGTTGCGGGTGGACCTAGAGGCCGAGCGGGCCCAGGTGGAGAAGCGGGCCTACGTCGCCGAGGAGGTGGAGGTCAGCAAGCGCACGACCACCGAGCAGCGGACCTTCACCGAGACCGTCGGGCGGGAGGTGCTGGACGTGCGGCCCGAGGGCGACGTGACCGTTGTAGACGGGGAGGACGTGGATGAGGGGTCATCCCCCCGGCGCCGCTGAGCCGTGACTTCAGAGCGCAGGGGCCACCACGCCCCTGCCGCTTCTGTCTGGAAGGGCCGTGCCACGCCGCTACGCCCAGACTGCGTACCCCATGCTCCGTACGCTGCGCAGCACCCGGTAGGCCCCTTTCTGCCGAAGTTTCTCGCGCAAGTTCGCCATGTGCACGTCCTACCCCGCCCGGCTGAGCCTTCCCCGCAACAGCCCCGGCCCATGTTCGGCGGCGGTGCGGACCAGAATGCCCATCTTGTGTGGATTGGCTTCCAGGTCGATGCGCACTCCCAGTTCGGCTGCGCTCTCGCTGCACGCGGGACCGATGCTCACGACGATCATGCGGCCCAGGGCAGCGCGCACCTCGGCCTCCAGCCGCAGCCGCTCGGCGAACTTCAGGAAGTGCAGGAGCTGGGTGCCGCTGGACAGGAGCAGGATGTCCTGCCCGCCCAGGGCCGTATCACGGACGGCGAGGCCCAGCGGCGCCGTGTCGTGCGGGAAGGTGCAGCGGTAGACGGGCACGCTGGTCACGCGCAGGCCCGCCTGGGAGAGCGTGCGGAGCATGGCCTGAGGCGTCGGGTCGCCGTATTCGAGGATGACGGCGTGCTGGCCGGGTTTCAGCGTCTCCAGCAGGTGATCCTGAATCTCATGCCAGGTGTGTGGGCGCGGCACGATGATTCCGGTCAGGCCGAAGGTCTTGAGCGCCTGGGTAGGCTTGTTCCCCCGTGCGACGAGGGGCACGTCCTTCAACTTCTCCAGATGCCGGGGGTCTCGCGCCGCCAGGTCCCGCAGGAACATCTTCGTTCCCACGCCCGTCATGCAGGCGACGGCGTGAATGTCGCCCGCCGCCAGCCCCGCCTCGAACTTCGTCAGGTGGGCGCTCAGGTCGAGTTTCTGTTCCCTCATGCTGGGGGCGACGGTCGCCTCCCCGCCGTACTTCTGAATCAGGGTCGTCATCTCGTCGGCGCGGCGCGACTCCAGGCTCAGGACCCTCAGCCCCGCGAACCAATCCACACGTCACCGCCTTCCACCCGCACCGCGTAGGTGGGCACCATGACCGCCGGATCGTCCAGGCTGACGCCCGTCTCCAGGTCGAAGGCGTGCTTGAGGAGGGGAGAGGCGACCTTGAGCGTGTCGCCCTTGCTGCCGGTCAGGCCACGCGAGAGCACGTTCGCGCCCGTGAAGGGGTCACGGTTGCCGAGGGCGAAGACGCGCCCGGCGATGTGGAACACGGCGACCTGCTCGCCCTGCACGAGGGCACACACGCCGGTCCCCGGCAGGATATCGCCCAGGGCACACACACGCGTCCAGGTCTGTTCGGAGGGGGGAGTCAGGGTCAGGGTCATGGGGGGGCTCCTTCGGGGGGAGGTCGTGGGGTATGGGAAAAGAGGGAGTCTTCCTGCACCCCGGCTTCTCAGTCGTCCCCGCCCGCCATCGGCAGGGGAGTCAGCTCGTGCTCGAACGCTGGGCGAATCTGGCCGCGTTCGTCCACCCACTGGATGGCGTTGTCGCGGGCGTCACTGTTGATGAAGGTGCGGAAGCGGGTCAGGCCCTCGGGGTCGGCGAGCGCGACGGCCCACTCGTCGAAGTAGGTGTCCACGTGCTGGGACATCGCCGCGTCGAGGTCGGCGCAGATGCCCAGCGTGTCGTCCATGATCACGGCCTTGAGGTAGTCCAGGCCGCCCTCCAGGTTCTCCAGCCACGTGCTCGTCCGCTGGAGGCGGTCGGCGGTGCGCACGTAGAACATCAGGAAGCGGTCAATCGTGCGGATCAGCGTTTCTTCGTCCAGATCGGCGGCGAGGAGGACCGCGTGTTTTGGTGTCACCCCGCCGTTGCCGCCGACGTAGAGGTTCCAGCCCTTCTCGGTGGCGATCACGCCGAAGTCCTTGCCGCGCGCCTCGGCGCATTCGCGGGTGCAGCCGGAGACGCCCGACTTGATCTTGTGCGGGGAGCGCAGACCCCGGTAACGCAGTTCCAGCCTCACCGCGAGGCCGGTCGAATCCTGCACCCCGTAGCGGCACCACGTCGAGCCGACGCAGCTCTTCACCGTTCGCAGGCTCTTGCCGTAGGCGTGCCCGCTCTCGAAGCCCGCGGCGATCAGGTCGCCCCAGATCGCGGGGAGGTCGTCGCGCTGGGCGCCGAGGAGGTCGATGCGCTGCCCGCCCGTGATCTTGCAGGCCAGGCCGTACTTCCTGGCGACGGCGCCTATGGCGATCAGGCCGTCCGCCGTGATCTCGCCGCCCGGCACACGCGGCATCACCGAGTAGGTGCCGTTCTTCTGGATGTTCGCCAGGAAGGCGTCGTTCGTGTCCTGAAGCTGGGCGTGCTCGGCCTTGAGGACGTACTCGTTGTGCAGTGTCGCCAGGATGCTCGCCACGGCGGGCTTGCAGGTCTCACAGCCCAGCCCGGTGCCGTGGGCGCTCAGCACCTCGTCCCAGGTGCGGTGGCCCTTCACCTTGATGAGGTTGAAGAGTTCCTGGCGCGAGTGCGGGAAGTGCTCGCAGAGGTGGTTGGTGACCGTCTCGCCGAGTCGTCGCAATTCCGTCTGGAGGAGGCTGTGCATACTCGGCACGCAGCCCCCGCAACCCGTCCCCGCCCCGGTGCACTTCTTCAGGCCCGCCACGTCACGGCAGCCGCCCTCGATGGCTTCGACAAGGGTATTCGTGCGGACGTTCTCGCAGGAGCAGACGAGGGCGTTCGCGCTGACCGGGAGGGCTTCACCTCCGGGCAGAGGCGGCACGATCAGCGTCTCGGGCGGGACCGTGAGCGGCGTGCTCGAAAGCGCGAGGTCGAGCAGGGCGCCATAACGGGCCGTGTCGCCGACAAGCAGACCACCCAGCACGCGCGTCCCGTCTGGGCTGAGGACCAGCTTGGAATACGTGCCGCGCACGTTGTCGCTCAAGCTCACCGAGCGCGAGTCTGGTGTCTGCCCCTTCGCGTCGCCGAACGAACCGACCTCCACGCCGAGCAGCTTGAGCTTGGTACTGAGGTCCGCACCGACGAATTTTGCGTCCGTGGGCCCGCTCAAGTCCAGGTCCGCGAGGAGGCTCGCCGCCGCCACCTTCGCCATCGCATAGCCGGGGGCGACGAGGCCGTAGACCCGCCCGTTATGGAGGGCGCACTCACCGACCGCGTAGACGGCGGGGTCGCTCGTCACGCAGCGGTCGTCAATCTGGATGCCGCCGCGTTCCCCGACCGTCAGGCCGCACGCGCGGGCGAGGTCGTCGCGGGGCCGGATGCCCGCCGAGAAGACCACGAGGTCCGTCTCCAGCCGCGACCCGTCCGCGAAGGCGAGGGCGGTCACGCGGCCCGAGGCGTCCGTGCTGACCTCACTCGTCGCCCTGGAGACGTGCACGCCGATGCCCCTATCCTCGATGATCCGTCTCAGCAGCGCGCCGCCCTCCGCGTCGAGCTGGGCGGGCATCAGGTGGGGGGCGAACTCGACCACGTGCGTCTCCAGCCCCAGCTTGCGGAGTGCCCCGGCAGCCTCCAGCCCGAGCAGCCCGCCGCCGATCACGGCCCCGACGCGCGAGGTCCGGGCGGCAGTACGAATCGCGTCGAGGTCATCCAAGGTGCGGTACACGAAGCAGCCCGACGCGTCCTTGCCGGGAATGGGCGGCACGAAGGGGAAGGAGCCGGTGGCGAGGACGAGCGCGTCGTAGGCGAGCGTCTGTTCCCCAGCCTTGCCTGTGACGGTGACGGTCCTGGAGTCGCGGTCCACGGCGGTCGCGCGGCCCCAGGCCACGGTTACGCCTTGGCCCTCGTACCCGGCGTCGGTGGCGAGGGAGAGGTCGGGGCGGTCGTCGTCGAAGTGGGCGCTCAGGCGAACGCGGTCGTAGGCGAGCCGGGTCTCCTCGCTGATCACGGTGATGTTGAGGGCGTCCGCTCCAGCGTGGGCGCGCAGGTTGTCCACGAGGCGGTGACCGACCATGCCGTTCCCGACGATGACGACGTGGGGGAGTTGAGTCTGGGGGGTGGGTTGAGTCATGGGGTCCTCCGAGAGGGCGGAACGAGGAAAGCCCGCCGCAACGTCACCATTGGGCGGGATGTAGTGCAGATTGTCAACGGTAAAAGGCCAGGTTGACCAGACGTTTTGGGCGGTTACGCAGTAAGTGGCCCACTTTTCTGCGATTTGTCTAAAATTTCGAGAACAGCCTGCAGATTTGGCCTTGACTCTCTCCTCGTCTCCTGCCAGGGTGCGCCCATGTCAAGCGCGCCCTCCCTCAGCCGCGACCCGTCCACGCGCGTGGTGCGGACGACCTGCCCGTACTGCGCGGTGCAGTGCAATTTCGACCTGCATATCGAGGAGAACCTGCCCGTCAAGGCGGCACCTACCAAGGAATGCCCCGTCGCCCACGGCACCGTCTGCAAGAAGGGTCTCTCCGCCCTGAACGATGTGCGCCACCCCGACCGCCTGACCCAGCCCCTGCTGCGGAAAAACGGCGAACTCGTGCCCGTGAGCTGGGCCGAGGCGCTGGCCTATGTCTCGGATGCGTTGCGGCCCCTGCTCACCACCCGCCCGGATGCGGTCGGCGTCTTCGGCAGCGGCGCCCTGACGAACGAGAAGACATACCTCCTCGGCAAGTTCGCCCGCCTGGCGCTACGCACCGCGAACATCGACTACAACGGGCGCTACTGCATGGCCTCGGCGGCGACGGCGCTTAACCGCACGGTGGGCTACGACCGGGGCCTGGGCTTTCCGCTGGACGACATGAGCACGAGCGACCTGATCCTGCTCGTGGGCGCGAACATCGCCGAGACGCTGCCGCCGGTCATGCAGTACCTCAAGGGGGCGCGGGACCGGGGAGCCGCCGTGTACTCCATCGACCCGCGCGCCACCTCGACGGCGAAGGTGGCCGGGCGTCACCTCGCCGTGCGCCCCGGCACCGACGGCATCCTCGCCCTGGGCCTGCTCCACCTGATGAAGACCTGGGGCCGCATCCGCCCGACCGCCCCTGCCCACGGCATGACCGAGGTGCTGTGGCAGGCGGACGATTACCCGCCTGCCCGCGTGGCGCACGAGTGCGGCATCTCAGAAGACGAACTGCTCACCCTCGCCCGCCTCTACGCCGACGCCCACAAGCCCCTGATCCTGACCGGACGCGGCCCCGAGCAGCACGCGCACGGCACCGACACCGTTCACGCCTACCTCAACCTCGCCTTTCTGACCGGGCACTTCGGCAAGCCGGGGGGCGGCTACGGCACGCTGACCGGGCAGGGCAACGGCCAGGGCGGGCGCGAACACGGGCAGAAGGCGGATCAGCTTCCCGGGGCGCGCAGCCTGCGCAATCCCAGGCACCGTGCGGAGATTGCCGCCCTGTGGGGCTGCTCGCCCGACGACCTGCCCCAGCCTGGCGTGAGTGCCCAGGAACTCCTCAACGCCTGCGGAGAGGCAGGCGGCATCGAGGCCCTGATCGTCCTGGGTTCAAATCCGGTCGTCAGCGCGCCGGGGGCGGGGCAGGTCCGCGAACGCCTGATGGCCCTCAACCACCTCATCGTCATCGACTTCCTGCCCAGCGAGACGGCGCAGCTCGCCACGCTCGTCCTCCCCGGCTCCATGTGGTGCGAGGAGGAGGGCACGACGACCAACCTCGAAGGTCGCGTCCAACGCCGACGCAAGGCGATCACCGCCCCCGGCGCGGCCCGCGAGGACTGGCGCATCCTGTGCGACCTCGCGGCGGCGGTCGGGCGGCCCCAGGGCTTCACCTACGCCACCTTCCGCGAGCTTCAGGACGAGTTCTTCCGGGTAACAAAGGGCGGCGTGGCCGATTACAGCGGCCTGAGCGCCGAACGCCTCGACCGCGCGAGTGCCCAGTGGCCGGTGCGGAGCGCGGACGGCCCCGACACCCCCTACGCCTACGCGCCGACGTACCCGACGCCGGACGGCCTCGCCCGGCTGCACGTCCCCAGCTTCCCGCCGCCCCCCGCGCCCCGGCAGCTCACCCTCACGACCGGGCGGCTGGGCAACCAGTACCAGAGCGGCACCCAGACCCGCCGCAACCCGGCCCTGCGCGCGAACCTCGAACTTCAGGTTCACCCGGAGACGGCCCGTGAGCGCGGCCTGAAACCCGGCGACCTCGCCCGCGTCACCACCCGGCACGGCACGCTCGACCTGCCGGTGGCGCTCAACCCCGGCCTGCGCCCCGACACCCTCTTTATGCCCTTCCACTGGGAGGCGAGCGCGAACCTGCTGACGAGTCCCGACCATCTGGACCCCCACTCGCGGATGCCCGCCTTCAAGGCGACGCCCGCCAGCCTCATGCCCGTTCCCGTCGCTGTCCTCGAAGTCCGCCCAACCCGAACCACCCCACTGGAGGGGGGAGTGCCCGTCTGACCCATCCCCTTCCGGCCTCTCCTCATCGCTCAGCACTCTTCCCGAGGTTCCCGTATGACCCAGCCTGCCAACATCCCCCTTCCCGCCCCCGCCCTCACCGCCGATGCCCGGCGGGTCGTGACCTGGAGCACCCTCGGCTTCACGCTGATGTTCGCCGTGTGGGTGATGTTCTCCATCGTGGCGCTGCCCATCCGCAAGCAGCTCGGGCTCACCGACGCGCAGTTCACGCTGCTCACCGCGATTCCGGTGCTCACGGGCTCGCTGCTGCGCCTGCCCGCCGGGCTGCTGGCCGACCGTCTCGGCGGCAAGAAGATGTTCCTGGCCGTGACGCTGGTGACCGCCGCCTTCTCGCTGGCGCTCTCGTTCGCGCAGGGATACGACACGTTGCTCGCGCTCGCCCTCGGGGTGGGGCTGGCGGGGGTGAGCTTCGCGGTGGGCAATGCCTGGATCGCGCAGTGGGTGCCCGCCTCGCGGCAGGGGCTCGCGCTGGGAACGTTCGGGGCGGGGAATGCGGGGGCGAGCATCACCAAGCTCGTCGCGCCCCTCCTGATCACGCTCGTGCCCGCCGGGCTGCTGATCCCGGGGGGTTGGCACTTCGTTCCCTTCGTGTTCGCGCTGATGCTCGTGCTGGCCGCACTTCTCACCGCCCGTTTGACCCCTGCCGACGCCGCTGTCCGTCCGCAGCGCACCCTGGCCGACTGGCTGCGGCCCCTGGGCAACGTGCAGGTGTGGCGCTTCGGGCTGTATTACGTGGTCTTCTTCGGCGCCTACGTGGCCCTCAGCCTCTTCCTGCCGAAGTATTACGTCGATCACTACGAGATTCCCCTCGCCGAGGCGGGCCTGCTCACCGCCCTCTTCATCTTCCCGGCGAGCCTGCTGCGGCCCCTCGGCGGCTACCTGAGCGACCGCTTCGGGCCGCGTGGGGTGACGGTCGCCTCCTTCGCGGTGATGCTGCTCGGCCTGCTGCCCCTGACCCGCGAACTGCCGCTCTCGACCTTCCTGCTGCTGACCACCGTCGTCGGAGTCGGCATGGGCGTGGGCAAGGCGAGCACCTACACGCTGGTCGCGCAGTGGTACCCGGGGCAGATGGGCGTGGTGGGTGGCCTCGTCGGGCTGCTGGGCGGTCTGGGCGGCTTTATCCTCCCGCTGACCTTCGCGGCCCTCAAGCCCTCGTTGGGGGCGCAGGCGGCCTTCATCACCCTGCTCGTCGTGACGCTCATCAGCACCGCGGTCTTCGTGGGGAGCATGTTGCGGCTGCGGGCCCTGGGGCGGCGGCCCAGCTTCGCGTAAGACAGAGGCCATAACGGAGCGGAGGACCGGGCGGCTGTTCTCTGGCCCCCTGCCTCACGCTCCTCCGCGCTTGTTGCAAAAGGGTCGGGCGCTGAGGGCAGCGTGGACGCGGACACGAAGTCGATCAGGGGGGCGCCTGCCTTGGGCTGGCTGGGCTTACGCGGGCAGCGGCCCGTCGATCTGGCGGCCCTCTCCGCGTTCCTCGGCGAGCACCTCGGGGGTGATGGCGGGGAGGTGCTCGCCGTTCAGTGCCCGCTGGAGGCGGTTTTCGTCGATGGCGTTCTCGCTGCGGGCGATTACGAGCGCGGCGACCCCGTTGCCGACGAAGTTGGTCAGGGCCCGGGCCTCGCTCATAAAGCGGTCGATGCCCAGGATCAGCGCGAGGCCCGCGACGGGCACGCTGCCCACGGCGCTGAGGGTGGCCGCCAGGGTGATGAAGCCGCTGCCCGTCACGCCCGCCGCGCCCTTGGAGGTGAGGAGCAGGATGCCGAGCAACCCGAGCTGCTGCCCCAGGCTCAGCTCCGTCCCCGTGGCCTGCGCGATGAACATGGCGGCCATCGTGAGGTAGATGCTGGTGCCGTCGAGGTTGAAGGAGTACCCGGCGGGCACGACCAGCCCGACCACGCTCTTACTCGCTCCGGCGTGCTCCAGCTTGGTGATCAGCCGGGGCAGGGCGCTTTCGCTGGAGGAGGTGCCCAGCACGAGCAGGAGTTCTTCTTTGATGTAGCGGATGAACTTGAAGATGGAAAATCCGTAGGCGCGGGCGATCAGGCCCAGGACCCCGAACACGAACAGCAGGCAGGTGACGTAGAAGGCGACCATCAGGTAGCCGAGCTGGGCCAAGGACCCCACCCCGTACTTGCCGATGGTAAAGGCCATCGCCCCGAACGCCCCGACGGGAGCCAGGCGCATCACGAAGCCGAGGATCACGAAGACCGCGCTGTTGACGGCCTCGATGCCCGCCAGGATCGTCTCGCCCACTTTGCCCAGCCGCAACAGGGCAAAGCCGAACAGCACCGCGACGAGGAGCACCTGGAGGAGATCACCCTCGGTAAAGGCGCTGATCAGGGTGTCGGGGATGATGTGCAGCACGAAGTCCGCGACCGTGCGCTCGCCCGCCGCCTCGGTGTAGGTGGCGATGCTGCCCGTGTCGAGGGTGGCGGGGTCGATGTTCAGCCCCCGGCCCGGCCCCAACACGTTCACGACCACCAGGCCGATCACGAGGGCGAAGGTCGTGACGACCTCGAAGTACAGCAGCGCCTTGCCGCCGACCCGCCCCACCTTCTTCGTGTCGCGCATGTGGGCGATGCCGCTCACCACGGTCGCGAAGATGATCGGCGCGATGATCATCTTGATCAACTTGATAAAGCCGTCCCCGAGCGGCTTGAGCCCCTCACCAACTTTCGGGAACAGGAAGCCCAGCAGCACGCCCAGCACGATGGCGATGAGCACCTGGACGTAGAGGCTGCGAAACACTTTGGGCATAGGAATACCTCATGGGAGAGAAGGTGGCAGGACGGACGGCGACCGGGCGGCGCGGGCGTACGGACGAAGGGGGGCTCGGAAGCCCAGGATTGGGGCAGAAGTTTGTGCGGTCATGGTGGACCGGGGACCCTTCCCGGCCCGGTCGCCTGACTTCATCAAAGCTTCACTTCGCCGGAAACGACCCCCCAGCGCAGGAAATCCGAGCCCGCGCCATTTCTTTTTTGTCCGTACGGTGAACCAAACCCTGCGAGGTGTTCTGGAGGTCTGGCAAACTGCCCCTGGTGTTTCCCCACCCCGCTCCCACGGCTGCACCCTCTTCCACCCGTCCCCCGGCTCCTCTGAGCCTGGCGCGCGAGGTGGCCCTGCCGCATACGCCCCGCCTCCTGCGGGTCCAGTCGCGGCTCTTTCTCTCCATCGCCGCCGCTTTCATGCTGCTCGCCCTGCCGCTCGCGCTCCTCGCCTCGTCCAGCCTGCGCGGGGTGATCCACCGCACCTACGCGGACCGGGCCCTGCGGGAGTCGGGGCTCGTCGCCACCCTGCCCCCGGTGCGGTCCGCGCTGGAGGGGGACCCGGCGGCCCGCGCGAGCCTGAACGGGCTGATGGACAGGTACCGCACCCTGCTCGGCGCCGACTACATCGTCGTGACGGACCGCGAGACGCGGCGCCTGACCCACCCCAACCCCGCCCAGATCGGCGAGCGAATGGTGGGCGGCGACTTTGCCAGCTTCCTGGCGGGCCGCCCGGTGACCGAGACGGTGCAGGGCACCCTGGGGCGCTCGGTGAGAGCCAAGGTGCCGGTGGTGGACGAAGGGGGGCGCGTCCTCGGCCTCGCCAGCGTGGGGTTCTTGCTGCCGCGCCTGGGGGAGGTTTTCGAGGGGGTGGTGCGGGTCGCGCTGCCCTGGTACCTGGGCGCGCTCGCCTTTGCCCTGGGGCTTGCCTCGGTCCTCGCGCGGCGGGTGCGGCGGGAGATGCTCGACCTCGAACCCGAGCAGATCGCGGGCGGCCTGCTGCACTACCGCACGGTGCTGAACGCGCTCGAAGACGGCGTGCTCGTCGTGCGCGGGGAGCAGGTGCACGTGATGAACCCGCAGGCACGGACGCTGCTGGGAACGCAGCCGGGCGAGCTGCCCGTGCCGCTGGGCACCCTCCTCCCCGAGTTGCCCCCGGTGCTGGACGCGCCCGACCCCGATTCTCCGGTGCCCCTGACCGTCCGGGGTCGTCCCCTCCTCGTCGGGGTACGGCCTGCCCCGGACGGGGCGCAAGTGATCGTCCTGCGGGACCTGGCCCGGGTGCGCGCTCTGGCGGACGAACTCACCCAGGCGCAGCGCTACGCCGACCTGTTGCGCGCCCAGACCCACGAGTTCACCAACCGGCTGCACACGCTGGCCGGCCTGCTGCACCTGGGCGAGACGCGCGAGGCCCTGGCACTGATCTACGCGCAGGCCCAGCGGGGGGCCGAGCACCTGGGCGCCGTGCACTCGCTGCGGCCCGTGCGGCTCGCGGCACTTGTTCTCGGCAAGTTCGAGCGGGCCGCCGAGCGGGGCGTCACCCTCACCCTCGATCCCCTCACCGCCCTGCCCGACAGCCTGCCGCCCCCCACCCTCGACCTGATCGAACTGGCGGTGGGCAACCTCTTGGAGAACGCCTTTGAGGCGCTGGAGGGGAAGGCGGCGGGCGAGGTGCGCCTCCTGATCGCGCAGGACCCCGAGGGGATCGTCGTCGAGGTGCGTGATAACGGCCCCGGCGTGCCCCCGCACCTCGCCGCCACGCTGACCGGGCGCGGGGTGAGCAGCAAGGGACCGGGGCGGGGTGTGGGCCTCTCGCTGGTGCAGGCTCGCGTCGACGCCCTGGGCGCCACCCTCTTGCACGACCGGGTGACGGACTCGCAAGGACGAACCTGGACCCGCTTGACGCTCGAAGTCCCTCACCCAGAGGAAACGGGATGACCACGCCCCCCATCCGTACCCTGGTTGTCGAGGATGACCCCCGCATCGCCGCCCTGCACCGGGGGCTGCTGGAGAGCGCGGGCGGCTTCGAGGTGCTGGGCACAGCGGAGACGCTGCGGGTGGCGCGGGCGATGGCCCAGACCCTGCGGCCCGACCTGCTGCTCCTCGACGTTCACCTGCCCGACGGGCGCGGCCTCGACCTGCTGCGCGAGCTGCGTCTCCACTCCACGCGGGTGGACGCCGTCTTGCTCACCGCCGCCAGCGACACCCCGAGCGTACAGGATGCCCTCGCGCTCGGCGCCGCCGACTACCTCGTCAAACCGTGTTCCCCCGAGCGCTTCGCGCTGGCCCTCGACCGGGTGCGCGAGCGGGCGGCCCTCTGGAGGCAGGAGGCCGTGCGGCAGGGTCACCTCGACGCCCTGTTCCTGCGGCCCACCGCTCCCGCCTCCGGCCTTGACCCGGCTACCCTCGGGCGGGTGCGCGGCGCCCTGCGCGACGGTCTGCCCCGGACCGCGAGCGAGGTCGGGGGGCTGCTCGGCCTCAGCCGCGTGACGGCTTGGCGCTACCTCGAACACCTTGTCGTGGAAGGGGAGGCCGCCGCCGAGGCGGACGCGCGGAAGGTGGGAAGACCCGTGAAACGGTACCGGCGGGCGTAAAGGGGAGCGTCCGGATGGGAGTGGCGGAGGTCTCTGTCCCTGAGACCTTGCGGTTTTGGTCGACGTCCACCTGGTGCTCCTGCCCCGGCCCGCAGGCCCGGGAGCCTGGCGGCAGGACCTGCCGGGCTCGGCGGCGAGGAGGGCGGTCCGCACCACATCCTGGGAACCCCGCAGGGGTTGCCGGAAGCACGGATACGGCGAGGGGCATCCAGGCCACGACGGGCAGGGGCCGGACCGGCACCCCGGGCCCTCGGCCCTCCTTCATTCAGGGCCCGCCACTCGGGTGATGCGTGGGTCAGGGTCGCCCGCGCACAAGGCCGGCCTTCCAGGCGAATCCCCGGAAGGGCGCTGGGGACCGGGCCAGCCACGACACCGGGCTTCCTCCGGCCTTCCCGGAGCTGGCCCTTTCGCTTTCCAGTCCCCTGGCTTCGTCTGGAAGGCATTCACCGCAGGGCACGGATTCCGGCCTGGGGCCGGGACCCAAGCGCTGGAAAGATGCGCCGAGGGGGACGCTTGGCAGGTGCCCCGGCACGGCGACGCGCCTCCCGCAGGGCGCGGCGCGGGCAGGCGGTGGCGGCTCACCTCCCAGATTGGCGTGACGGGGGGCGGTCCTCGCCTTCGCCCACAGCTTGCTCCCGAATGTGGGGTCGTCACGCATCGAGAACGCGGCTTCACCTGGTCAGCGATGGCATGCCGACCGGTTCCGCGACCGGGCCATTCTCGTGCTGACGGCCTGAACCCGGGCTGGAAGCAGGCGACCCGTCGAGGCAGGTCGCGCCTTCGTTCGTCGGCCAAGGTCTCCGCCTGCCCCACGGCTGGCTGTGTGCAGGTGGAGAGGAGGTGAACAATCGTTCAGAGCACAGATGTATGCCGCTCCGGAGGGTCCTCGCAAGAGGACTGGTGGGAGTGACGCTGGAGGCCACCGAGGACGCGTGAGGGTGGTGCTGTGGCTCTCGCTTGAGCAGGCCACATGCCGCAGGGTCACCCTGAACGTGGGGCTGGAACGCCTCCTTCGACCCCGCAGAGACTCGACGGCCAAGCCAAGCATGTCCGGTTCGCGGCGCTGGATGTCATCCCAGCGCCGCAGTGCAGGAGGCAGGAACGGCACGTTCGGGTCGTCTTCCCCCCGCTGCGCACACCTCCTGCACCCGCGTCGTCTCCGTCGGGTAACGGGGCACTTGCAGCCCCCAGGCCCCTGCCGCCTCGCCGCGGCTCGTCTGCCACGCCCGACGCAACTGCCAGCTCAACGTTGGCCGGGCGGAGTGCTTACTGGGCGACGACCCGATCCATCCAGGCGAACAACTCGGTCAGGTCGTAGTCCCCGCTGTGGGGCACGTTCCAGGGGAGTGCCAGGTCCACGTCGTACCCGCTGCTGCTAAGCTTCGTCCCCAGGATCACCGGGATCGCCAGCGAGGTGTCGCGGTCCGCCGTGCCCTGCCGGATGCGCCAGTGCGCCGCCGTCTTCGTTCCGGGCGTGCCGATATAATTCATGGGATTCATCAGCCCCACCGTCTGGGCGTCCGCCTGGGTGGCCGTCACCGCCGTGTGTTGCTGGCTGTAGGCCGTGAAGTGCCGGGCATTCACGGTCCGGGTGCCGAACAGCTCATTTTCGGCGTTCTCCAGGCTCAGCCCGTCGAAGGCGGGTGGGGTCTTCTGCCGTCCGGCGGCTTTGACATAGGCGTCGAAGTCCACGGCCGTGACCCTGCCTCCCTGCATGGTCAGGTACGTGAAGCTGGACAGGTCGGTGCCCGCGTCCAGCGCGCGCTGCGCGGAGGCCTGCACCAGCGAGGCGACGTAGGTCTTGAAGCTGCCGTTCCCGGCTGCGTCGAGGTTCAGCACCGTGTCCCCGTTCCTCAGGGCCAGCCCGTTCAGATAGGGAGTGAACGCGGCCTTCAGATCGTTAGAGACATTGATCTGATCGGTGGTGAGAGTCCCGGGAATCTGGGTGCGCTGCACCTGGCCGCTGACCACCGTGATCTGCATCTTGGTGTAGTCGTTGACCCCGTTAAACTGCCATTCGTAGGCCGCGTCGGCGTGATCGAGGTTGGTGATTCCGGCGTAGTCGGAGACGGCGAAGATATCGTCGCGGGCCGGGGCTGCCCCCAGGGCCCTGAGGTACGGTTCGTAGTCGGCGTTGTTGCCGGTGGCGCCCAGCAGCGCCGAGAGCGCGCCGCCCGCGCTGGTGCCGTTGGAGATGATGCGCTCGGCGTTCCCGGGTATGCGTTGGTCGTTGTAGCGCAGGTAGCGCACGGCGGCCTTGAGGTCCACGATGGCGGCCGGGGCCTTGCCGACGTACTCGCCCGCCGCGTTCTTGCTGCTGCGACCACGTGCGCCGGGGGAGGCCACCACATACCCGCGAGAAAGCGCCGTCTGGATGGCGTTCGGAGCGCTGCTCGTGGTGCCGGAGGAGCTGCCTGCCGGGGCGCTCGCCGCTGCCGTGGTGGGGGTGGCCGCCGGGGTGTTGGCCGTGGTGGGCGCCTGACCCCCTGCCGCGAGGCCCATGCCGCCCAAACCGCCGCCCTCCACCGTGCCGGGCTGTGCGGGCAGGTAGCCACCGATCTGGTTGGGCAGGAAGATGGGGGCCGTCTGCGCCGTGTAGCTGCCGACGGCTTTGCCCTCGAAATACTCCTCGGGCACGTAAATGTTCATGATCTCGGTGGTGACGTCCTCCGGGCGCTGCACGTAGACGAGGTTCTCGTAAGCGCGGTAGCGCACCGCCTTGCCGTTCACGGTCGTGGTGCCGGAACGGTACGTCTGGCCGTCGAAGTTCAGGCTGTAGGTCTTCGTGCCCGTGATCATCGAGCAGGAGGAGAGCAGCGCGGAGCTGAGCAGACAAAAGTGGAGTCGAGACATCAGGAGAGGCTCCTCGGGCGAAAGGGTGAGTAGAACTCGGCGACGACAGATGGACGCGGCTGGGCTGAAATGAGTGCTCGAATTGCCCCGGTCACGCCCAGCCCCTAGCCTGCTTGGGTCCTGCGAAGATTCGGAGGAGAATTCGTTAAAGCTTCACGAGGCTCCGTTCGCCGTGCAGGTGAAGTTGGCCGCGTCGTTCGCCTGCGCCTGCGTGGGGTTGGCCGGGCCGGTGTACCTCGGTTGGCTGCCGTACCGGCACAGCGGGCGGGTGCGGCCATTCGTCGCGGTGGTGCCCGCGTCCGTATTGCCGTCCACCGCGACGAGCTGGCCCGGCGCCTGCCCCTGTTCGACCCAGGCCTCCAGCGCAGAGAGCAGGTCGACCTTGGCGTTGAAGATGCCCCCGCCGTGGCCCTTACCAGGAATCAGGTAGAACCGGGCGAAGCTGTCCACCTCCGCCTGCCCGTTCGCCGCCACGAGCCTCTGCCAGTACATGACGGTGTTGTACGGCGTGATCGAATCGTCGATGGTTCCGTGGGTCAGCAGCAGCTTGCCGCCGTGGTCCGTGAAGTCGCTCAGGTCGGTGCTCACTGCGTCGGTCCAGCTCGACACCTGCTGGATGCGCGTCGCCCACTGGCTGGGATCGAAGGCCAGGGGATCGGCGTTCAGGTTCTTTGTGATGAAGCCCGTCACGGCGCCCTTGCCGGGGAAGTACTGGAACGCCGTGCCGTCAGGCCCGAACGGCACCTTGCTCGGGTCGGCGGTGTTCGTGCGCCCGAGGTGATTGCCGGTGGTCGCGCCCTCCAGGATCGGCTATCTCGGATAGGTGGTGGTGCCCCCGGCAAAGGCGAACGAGAACTGCACGGGCGAGCCGATCTTCTCGACCGCCGTGAGCTGCGGGTCCGAGAAGCAGGTGTCGCCCGTATCGGCGCCGTCCGGGCAGCGCAGGGCGGTCTTCACCGTCTGGATGGTGACCTTGGCGTTGCAGGCCGGGACATCGCTGATGATGCCGTCCTCCACCCCGTCCAGGCCGTCGCACTGGGTCTGCACGTAACTCACGAGGGTGGCGATCTTGGCCGGGCTGCTCCACGAGGCGCTGGGCACACCCGACTGGTTGCCGTAGATGGCCTTGGCCTGCGCCAGCGCGCCCTGCCACATGTTCTGGAGGTTGTAGGCCGGGTAGTTGGCGATCACGCCGTCGTAGTCGTCGGGGTAGCGTTGCGCGGCGTCAAAGGCCTCGTGCCCGCCCTGCGAGCCGCCCGCGAAGTAGGTGTACCTCGGCTTCTGGCCGTCCATCTCTCCCGTCAGGAACTTCGCCACGTCCACGGCCTTCTTGACCTGCCACTGGGCGAAGTTCATCAGCTCCTCCTGGTTCAGGGCGAAGCTGGTGTCGAAGGGCGGCTTGCCCACCGAGGAGTGGCCCGAGTCGCTGCCGAGCGTCACGTAGCCGCGCGCCAGCGGCGTGGGGAGGGTGGCGGGCCCCTCGCTGAACTGGTTCAGGCCCGTGACGACCGTGCCGTTGGTCCCGCCGCCGCCGTACTGGAGCATGCGCTGGTTCCAAGATTTCGGCAGGTTGACCTCGAAGTTGATCGGCGAGGCGTTCGGGTCCACCGCCCAGATGCTGCCGGTGACCTTGCAGTAGTCGCGCGCCGCGCCGGAGGGATCGGTGTCGGTCGTGTCGGTGGCCGCCAGAACGCTGGCGCCGGTGGTGGGCAACCCGACGGCACCGATGGGCACCGTCAGGCCTACCAGACTGGAGCAGGCGACCTGCTGCGCCACGGGGGCGAGAGGCGGCTGCGTGACGACGGGCTGGGTCGAACTACAGGCGACGAGGAGGCCGAGAGAGGTGGTAACCAGGGTGATCGTGGCGCTTTTCATGCGGTGCTCCTTGCTCGTCCATCAAGGGGGTGAGGCGGGAAATTGGACCGACGACCGTGAAGCGACCTCTTTGCTTGCACCTCCAGGCAGACAAGACGGCTGGAACTCTCGGTTGGGAGCAGCAACGACGACCTGACGGTCGGGTGAGGTGCGACCGCTGGGAAGCGTGACCGCGAGGATCAGGGCATGTGGCGGCGCCCTAAGCTCAACTGCTGGGGGTGCCGGGTGGGGCACTCATGGTGCCGTGGGCTCCTCGCCCCCCGCCAGCCGGGCCAGCCACGCGCGGGTCGCCTCGGCCATCAATGGGTCGAGACCCTGTGCGCGCAGCATCTCGGCGGCGGCAGCCATCTCCTCTTCCCGGCGCACGGCGTGGAGGCGGCTGCCTTCTTGCAGGCGGTCCACGGTGCGTTCGTCGGCCTCCTTGAGAGTTTGGGCAATGTCGGCGCGCAGGGCCTCCTCTGCCTCCGGGCCCATTCGCCCCGCCGCCTCCAGCGCCTCGCCCACCGCGGCGGCCAGCCCCTTGAAGAACACGCTGCGGGCCAGCTTGCGCGAGGCGGCCAGCCCCACCGGGCCATTCAGGACGGTGACCGGACCATTCAGTGGGCGCAGCAGTTCGGCGAACCGCTCCGCGCCGGGGCCAGACACCAACATGGGTGTGCGGATGCCCTTCCCCGGCACCGAGCTCATGAGTGCAACGTCGGCCACGAGGGCCCCCGGGCCAAGCACTTCCGCCACCGCCTTTTTCTTGTCCGGCGAGGAGGTGTTCAGCTCGGCGTAAATCTGCCCGGGGTGCAGGGCGGGCCGCACCCGGCGGGCCACGTCCAGCGACACCCGCGACCAGTTCACGCTGAAGACGATCTGCGAATCAGTCACGGCGTCGGCCTCGTCTCGGGCAGACGTCACGCCGTCCACCTGCCGGGCTGGATCGGGGTCATAGGCGCGGACCTGCACGTCCGCCGCCAGCAGGTCGTGAGCCATCGCGCTGCCCGCCTCGCCCAGTCCCAGGAGCGTCACCTGTTGGAGGTCCATACTCAAGTCTCCACGAGCAGGGGGGCCAGTTCCTCGCGCAGGCCGTACAGGTCGATGGACAGCACGCCGGACTCGAACTTCTCGCGGTTGGTGGCCTCCTTCCCCTCACGTGCCCGGGAGGCGCTCAGCACGTCCTCCACGCAGTCTTGCGGGATCACGACCGCGCCGTCGGCATCCATCAGCACGAGGTCACCGTGCGAATGGTCGTCCCGCCGAGCTGTACAGGGGCGTTCAGCGTTCCGGTGTTCGACCGTTTCGCCCCGCGCGAGCGGATGAAGCGTGCCCAGATCGGCAGGTCCATCTCGCGCAGGGTCTCCACGTCACGGACGGCGGCGCCGATGAGCATTCCGGCGGTCCCATGCACCTTCGCCTGGGTCGCCAGCAGAGCCCCGACCAGCGCGACGGGTTCTTCTTCCGGCATGACCAACACCAGCACCTCGCCGGGCTTCACGGCGGCCATCGCGGCGTGGACCATTAAGTTGTCGCCCTGGGCGCACAGGACCGTCCGGGCAGGCCCGCAGACGCGGCTGCCGGGGATGATCTGGTGCAGCTCGGTATCGACGAGCCCCTGACGCCCGGACGCCTCGTACACGGTGGAGACGCCGAAGGGCAGAAAGTCTTTCGCGCTCACCATGAGGAGATCACCTGCAGCATGACACGCATGAAGGCCTCGGCCTGCTTGATCTCGCCCCGACCGCTGATGCGCCGGGCGTGGTTGGCACGGTGCCTGGCGCGCTCGGTGTAGTACGTCTTGAGGTAACCCTGTGCGCCCATCTCGCCCATCGCCGCCTCCTTCTGGGCGCCGTTGCCCGCGCCGGGTCCGCCCGCTGGGCCCCGCCAGGGGCCGCGCCGACTCCGTGTCCGCCAGTCCGGCTGCGCCCGCACCTCCTTGCGGTGTGGAGTTCCGGGACCGGTCCCACCCAGGTCTGCAAGATCGCCTCACGCCCCGCTGTGCGCCCCGCCCAGGGCCAGTTCCCTCAGCGCCCAGCGCAGGAGGTCGGGCGTCAGCGCGTGGGCCGTGCGCCCATTCACGCCACTCAGGGTCCTGGCCTCCAGCAGGGCATTGAGGATCGCCTCCTCGGTCGCCTCCGCCGCGGCGTGAAAGAGCAGGCTCAGCGTGTCGTTGCTGACCATGCGGACCTCCTGGCGTCCGTGGTGACCCCTGGCATAGTCGGCGACTGGCAGCCCCGCGTTTCCGGTGGCGAAACACACGAAAAAGTCCCCGCTGCTGTCGTCGCACCCTCCCCCGGTGCGCGCCAGACCTATGCCTGCCCGCCGGGCCAGCCGCTCGCACTGCCCCGGCAGCAACGGGGCGTCGGTGGCGAGGACGACCACGATGGAGCCGCTGCCGGGCGTGGGAGCACTCCAGGGGGTGGGCACCCGGTCCTCGGTCAGCACCCGCCCGACCGGCAGGCCCAGCACCCGCAACTCCGGGCGGCGGCCTTGGTTGGCCTGCACCAGAGCGCCCACGGTGTAGGTCTCGCCCCCCACGCTCACCGCGCGGCTGCTGGTGCCGGTGCCGCCCTTGAAGCCGTGGCAGATCATCCCGGTGCCGCCGCCCACGTTGCCCTCGGGGACGGGCCCGCCCACCGCCCCGTCGAGGGCGGCCCAGACATGCTCGGCGCGGACATGCGCTCCCCAGATGTCGTTGAGGGTGCCGTCGAAGGTCTCGCCCACCACCGGCATGCACCAGTAGAGGCCCGTGTCCGCGCGGCGACGGCCCTCCCAGGTGATCATGGCGTCGCGCACGGTGCCCAGGGCGTGGGTATTCGTCAGGGCGACCGGCGTGGTGAGGGTACCGTTCTCACGAAGCCACTCGGCGCCGCTCAGGTCGCCGTTGCCGTTGAAGCGCACCACGCCCGCGAAACAGGGTTGATCCCGGGTGAGCCCCGGGCGCGGCTGGACCACGGTCACCCCGGTGCACACGGGCCCACGGCCCACCTCCAGCGGCCCCTCGCCCTCGATCAGGGTGGTGTGACCCACCCGCACCCCCGGGACGTCGGTGATGGCGTTCAGAGGCCCCGGAGAGAGCGGGCCGAAGAGGACGAGAGGCAGACCGAGGTCGCGCAGGCGCATGGGGTCAGCTTAGGGGCAGCCCAGGAGCAATGATGCGCTCAAGGCGTGCCGGGGCCTCGGCGAGTGGGGGCGCGGGGCAACGGACCTGCGTCAAGACGGCGCCCAAGGGCCGCAGGGGAAGAGGGGTGAGGCATGAGGCGCGAGCGTTCACAGATCAGCAGCCCCAAGGCGCTGAGGGCCAGCGGCAGGGGGGGCGCACGCGTCCGGTTCACCCGTCATCGTCGCGCCGCCGAGGACCCGGGTCGCTTACACTCCAGGCGATGTCCCGCCTGCTCGGTATCGCCCTCGCCAGCGTGGTGCTGGGCACGGCCCCCGCCGCCCCGGTCCCGCTCCCCGACCTCGCGCGGCTCCTCGCCCTCACCCGCAGCCCGGAAACCGCCCACCTGGAAGTCGTCGGCACCCACCTCGACCTCGGCCCCGGTTTCGTCATCGACGAGTGGAACCTCACCCAGGCCGGGCGCGTCCTGATCAACTTCAGCCGCCTGAGCAGCGACGCGCAGGCCTGGCAGCTCGACATCCTGCGGTCCTCGGTGACGCCGGCACAACTCGCCCCCTCCAAGCGGGCGCTGTATACCGTCACGTCCCCCGCGCTGGGCGACGTGACCGACGTCTCGCTGATCCTGAGCGGCCCGTTCCGGAACCGCTTCCTGGAACACACGGTCTTTCGGGACCAGAGCGCGATCCTCACGGTGGTGGACCGGCGCTATCTGCTGGCCTCGGGGCGGCGCTGGGAGGCACTGGGGTACGGGGTGCCCGAGGCGGAGACGACGTACCAGTACCTGCAAGGCCGAGCGCAGTTTTGCCGGCGGCCCCAGGTGCGCTGTCGCCCCTGACGCTGAGAGTCGCGCTGGACGGCGCTGCGCCTGGCGGACCCCCTGAACGCCACGGCGGCTTGCCTTGAAAGACACGTCCCAGGACAGGAGCTGCGCGCCTCGTACCCGCTTAATACAATTAATACATTTCAGGCAAGTCAGGACCACCCCCCGGCCTCCCCCTCCTGCCCCCGCCAAACTCACGAGCCAGCGCAAGCCTCCCCCTCTCAGCCACCATCCCCACGCACACGCCTCCTGCACCAGCGTCACTGGACGACCCCTATGAGGCGGCCACATTCGTCAATGCAGCACATCAAGAGGCCCCGGCGTGCTTGTCTGGCGGCTGTCCAATCCGCCGGTAGGGGTCACCCACGCCAGGACGTACGGTGTTGAGACCCCACCCGGGTGAAGTCGGCAGGCAGCCCCTTCCCGGGTGGCGGGGTCACTTCCTGTTCCGGCGCGCCCAGTCAGCAGAGCAGATCGGCCGACGCTCCCGCTCTTCGCCCTCAGCTCATCGTGACGACGCCCTGCCGGACCAGGGCGTCCACGGACTCGCGCACCGCCTGCAACGAGGTGTACCTGGGTGCGTAGCCCAATTCGCGGCGCGCCTTCTCGATGCTGCAATTCGGGCTACGCGCGATGTGCTCCCAGGTCGCCCGGGCGTCCTCCTCCGCCACCCCCTCGCGCCACGTCTCGAAGGGCAGGAAGCTCAGGCGCGCCTCTTGACCGAACCACCCCGCCACCGCCTCGGCGTAACCGCGCAGCGTCACGGCGGCGGGGGAGACCAGGTGAAAAGCTTCCCCCACCGCCGCGCGCCAGGAGGTCAACGCCCGCTCGAAGCCCTGGGCCACGTCGTCGGCGTGCACGTGGTGCACCGTCTCCAACCCGAAGTTGGGCAGTGCCAGCCCTTCACCGCGCGCCAGAGTACCGAAGACCGCCGGATTGAAGTGCCCGGCCGGGTTGAGGGGCACCCAGCCGACCCCGACGATGTGCCCCGGGTGCAGCACGGTCGCGGGAAAGCCCCGCTGCCGGGCCTCGAAGAGCAGGTCACGCTCGATGGCCGCCTTCTGGATGCCGTACTCGCCGAAGGGGCGGCGGGGCGCCGATTCCGGTGTGGGGACCTCGACGCTGTGCCCGTGCACCCAGATGGTTCCGCAGTGCAGGAAGTGCTGCACACGCCCGCGCAGCGCGTCCACGAGCTGGCGGTTGCTCTCCGGGGTGAAGCAGATCAGGTCGACAACAGCGTCGGGCCTCAGGGCCAGGATTTCGCGCCCGAACTCGCCCGCTGTCTCGGCGGCGTCCCGGTCGAGGCTGACCTGCCGCACGGCCTTCCAGTCCCCCAGGTTATGGTAGGGCTCGCGCTGTCCACGGCTCACTGTGATCACCTCGCAGCCGAGAGCGACCAAGCGCGGCACCAGGAAGGTGCCGATGTGCCCGGTGGCGCCGATCACGACGACTCGCATCCCGTCAGGGTACAGGGTCCTGGCAACGCCGCGTTGAACGTGAGGGGGCACGGGTGGAGTGGACAGGCGGGCCGTGCCGTGATCCTGCGGGTGGGCCAGGTTCCTTCTCCTGCCCGTCCGCCCGGCGGCGCTGAGCCTCAGCTTCCGCTGAGAAAGTAGGCCGCGTCGGCCCTGACCGGTCGGGCGCGGCGTAGGGTCACCCGGAACGACAGGAGGGTTGCATGGACTACCGTCACCTCGGACGCACCGGCCTCAGGGTCAGCCCCCTGTGCCCCGGCACCATGAACTTCGGTCCCGAGACCAGCGAGCCTGACAGCTTCCGCATCATGGACCGGGCCCTCGACCTCGGCGTGAACTTCCTCGACACCGCCAACGTCTACGGCCGGAAACAGGGCGAGGGCGTCACCGAGCAGATCATCGGCCGCTGGCTGGAGCGAAACCCCGGCCAGCGTGACCGGATCGTTCTCGCCACCAAGGTCTACGGCAGGACGGGCGAGGGCCCCAACGACCAGAAGCTCTCCGCCTACCACATCCGCCGGGCCTGCGAGGACAGCCTGCGGCGCTTGAAGACCGACCGCATCGACCTCTACCAGATGCACCACATCGACCGCGCGGCTCCCTGGGAGGAGGTCTGGCAGGCGATGGAGTGGTTGGTGGGGCAGGGCATGGTCCTGTACGTGGGTTCCTCGAACTTCGCGGGCTGGAACATCGCGCAGGCTAACTGCCTCGCGGCGCAGCGGCACTTTCTGGGCCTGGTGTCCGAACAGAGCCTGTACAACCTCAGCGCCCGGACGGTCGAGCTGGAAGTGATCCCGGCCTGCCAGGCCTTCGGGCTGGGCCTGATTCCCTGGAGTCCCCTTGGCGGCGGTCTCCTGGGCGGCGTGTTGCAGAAGGCAGAGGGGGGCCGCCGGGCGAGCGAGCGGATGCAGGGGCAGATCGAGAGGTACTGCCCACAGTTGGAGCGGTACGAGGCGCTGTGCCGGGACCTGGGCGAACAGCCGGCGGACGTGGCCCTCGCGTGGCTGCTGCACAACCCGGTGGTGACGGCCCCGATCATCGGCCCGCGGACGCTGGAGCAACTGGAGGGGAACCTGCGGGCCCTGAACGTCAAGCTCTCCGAGGAGACCTTGAGGGAACTCGACGCCATCTGGCCGGGACCGGGTGGGCAGGCGCCCGAGGCGTACGCGTGGTGAATGGACGGCGGGTGGTCGTCACGGGCGCGAGTGGCAAGGCGGGCCGCTCGGTCGTTCACGAGTTGCTGGAGCAGGGGTACGAGGTCACGGCGGTCGATCTCACGCCCTTTGAGACCTCCGGGCTGCCGCATCCCCTCGCCGGGAACCTGCGCGCGGACCTCACCGATCTCGGTCAGGCGCTGGAGGTGCTGCACGGAATGGACGCGGTCGTGCACCTCGCCAACATCCCCGCGCCGGGGTTGACCACGCCGGGGCGGACGTTTCTGGAGAACACCGCCATGAACTTCGCCGTGTTTTCGGCGGCGGTGCAAAACGGCCTGAAGCGGGTGGTCTGGGCGTCGAGCGAGACCACCCTCGGCCTGCCCTTCGACAACCCGCCCCGGTACGCGCCTGTGGACGAGGCGCACTTTCCGCTTCCGGAAAGCACCTACGCCCTGTCGAAGGTGGTAGGGGAGACGCTGGCGGAGCAGTTCGCGCGCTGGTCGGGCATTCCCTTCGTGGGACTGAGGATCTCGAACATCATGGAGCCGCCCGACTACGCCGCCTTTCCGGGCTACTGGACCGACGCCGGGCTCCGCCAGTGGAACCTGTGGGGGTATGTGGACGCGCGGGACGTGGCCCAGGCGTGCCGTCTGGGGCTGGAGGCGGGCGTGAGCGGCGCCCGGAGTGTCATCGTCGCGGCGGCGGATACGGTGATGAACCGTCCGTCGCGCGAGCTGATGGCCGAGGTGTTTCCGGGCGTTCCCGTCGCGCCGGAACTCGGCGAGTTCGGGACGCTGCTCTCGATTCGGGAGGCCCGGCTGTTGTTGGGGTACGCGCCCCGATATTCGTGGCGGGACGTGGTGCAGGTGGGCGGGGTTTGACTTCGGGTGGCCGCGCTCGTCTGCTACCCGGTGGAGGGTTCCGGTGATGTGCCGTGGCGGCGGCCCTGAACCCCAGCCGTTCCCCCCCTCCAGCCGTGCTCATGCTCAAGCTCCCGCTCGGGGAAAGCTCGGCGATCTGCCAACCAAGGGGCGCACCCGAGAGTAAGGCACGGTGAGGAGTGCTCTGCCTGCTGCAACCACTCCTCCCTTGCCTTTCTATTAATTCTCTAGTATCCGTGTCCACCCCACGATCCTCAGTTCAGGGCAGCCCACCTGTCCCGCATGACGGGGGAAAAGACCAGCCTTGTGCTCTGCGGGAGCCTTCGAGAAGGCGGGCACCTCTTTGAACCTACCTGCGCTGGAACGTGGCCCCGAGGCCCGCACAAGCACTCCGGTTGCTCCATGCCGTCGTTCGGACCCACGGGTCGGGCATGGACTGCGGGAAGCAGATGTTCACCTTGTCGTATTTATTGATGTTGATCCAGGTCAGTTCGAAGGCATCACACGAGTACGAGCGTCTCAGGTTCGTGGTCTTGCGCCACTGGGACGGCATGGCCTGATCGTGGCAGATCGTGACCTCGCTGTCCTTTTTGATGTTGACCCAGGAAATCGCAAACTCACCACAGGGGTACGGTGACTTCAAGCCGGTCGTTTTGCGCCAGGAAGGCGGCATCGACTGGTTATGGCAGATGGTGACGCTGCTCGTCGAGTTGAGATCGACGAACCTCGCTCCCTGAAAGCACCCGGAGGTGGTCACCCACGTACTCGTCCTGCGCCAGTTGGAAGGGACACTTTCGTTTCTGCAAAAGGTCGCGTACGTCGCCTGGGACTGCGCTTCAGCCGTCCATTCCGTTTCATCCGCTGGGGGCGTATCCCCAGCGGGCGCCCCCACCCTGCCACAGCTCGCCAGGATCAGGGCACAAAGAGCCAGCATTCCCCCGACGTTCTTCATAAGCCCCCCCGTTGAGTTCGGTGTGGGTCAGCGTACGTCCTCGACCCACCAGGATCAACCGCTCCAGGCGGTGGTGTGGCAGGACGGCCTGCGGGTGCCCCTACACCGGAGGGGTCCACCCGCACGCCAACCGGTCGGGCCAGGACGGGTTTGGCCCTGGGCGCCAGTGGTCGCTCAATCCCGCACGAAGGCCCAAGCCTGGCCCTTGACCAGCCAGGCCAGCGCAAAGGCCATCACCGCCGTGCTCTCCGGCACAAACCGCCACCCGCCCGGCCAGCCGAACTGCTCGCTCAACACGTTCTGCGCCGCCAGCACCAGCGCCCCCAGGCTCATGACCCCCGCGCACCCCAGGTAGAGGCGGTTGCGCCGATGCTTGCGGGGGTTCTGCCGTTCCAACTCGGCGATGGTCGCGAGGTGGCCTGGGGCTTCACCCGTGAGCTGCCCGAGTGTCGTCCGCCGGAAGGAGACCCCCACCAGGAAGATGCCCCCCACGAAGAACGCCGTCACCGGCAGGGGATGCAGCCCCAGGGCCAGGCTGGAGGACGTGTCCGCCCGCATCCCCGCGGAGGGTGTCATGGGCAAGAGCCCGACGAACACCGCCGCCACCCCGGTCACCTTTGCCACCACCTCGTCCCAGCGGTAGGGCGACCGGTAGAAGAAGATCAGCACGCCCACCAGCGCCATCGTCCCCACGAAGAGGTCGCGGGCCCTGGAGTAATAATGCGCGCTAATGGTGTCGTAGATATGGACCGGGAGGCCGTCGTACTGGCCGATGCTCCACACGACCAGGGGCATCAACAGGCCAAGCCCCCCAATGGCCTGCCGCAGCGCGAGGGCAGAAACGTCGAGGGCCACCTTCATGGGCTTACCTGGAGAACACAGGCCAAGATGCCGGGATTCTACCCTCAGCGGCGCCCTCACCCGGTCGAGAGACTCCGCCACACCGCCGGATGGGGGCGCCGCGCCCGCCCGAAAGGTGTCCCCAACCCACGCCCCAGCCAGTGGAGCGCGTAGCCGCTCCACATCCGCTTCCAGCGTGCCCTGGGCCCCTGGCGCGCTCGTCTGGCGCGTGCCACCCTCCGTCCGGAGCGGTGCCTCAGCTCCCCGTGGTTTCGGTTGGGCAGCCGTGTAACGCGGCGGTGACGGGAGGGGGGTAGGGTGAGGGCCGCTCCCAAGCTCCCTCCTGTGTCCCACCGCCCGCAGCGGTGCGGGCCCTATCTCCCGCGTGAGGTCTGCCATGAAGCGCCCCGCCGCCCTGCTGTCCGCCCCCCTGCTGCTGGCCGCCTGCTCGCAGTCCCCCTCCCCGGCTCCCGCCCTGAGCGCCCAGGCGACCGGGACCACCGTCACCGGCAGCGCCACGGGTGCGGGGGTCACCCGCAACTACACCCTCTACACGCCTACGGCGGGGACCGGGACACCCCGGCCCCTGGTGGTGATGCTGCACGGTTGTACCCAGTCCCCGGCAGACTTCGCGGCGGGAACCCGCATGAACGACCTCGCCGACCAGAAGGGCTTCCTGGTCGTTTACCCCGAGCAGCCGGGCAGCGCCAACCAGAACAAGTGCTGGAACTGGTTCGAGCCCGCCCACCAGGCGCGCGGCCAGGGCGAGCCCGCCGCCATCAAGGCCATCGTGGACGCGATCAAGGGCCGCACCTCCGTGGACGGCTCGCGGGTGTATGTCGCGGGGCTCTCGGCGGGCGCGGCGATGAGCGTGATCATGGGAGCGACCTACCCGGACGTGTTCAGCGCCATCGGGGTGGGCGCGGGGCTGGAGTACAAGGCGGCGACGAGCACGGCCGCCGCCTTCACGGCGATGAACTCGGGCGGGCCGAACCCTGACACCCAGGGCACCGCCGCCTACAACGCGATGGGCACCACCAAACGCAACGTGCGCGCCATCGTCTTCCACGGCACCAGCGACTACACGGTGTCCCCGGTAAACGGCGATCAGGTGGCCGCCCAGTGGGTGCAGACGAACGACCTGACCGACGACGGGCAGGACAACGGCAGCAAGAACACCTCGCAGGTCTCGACCCGGAGCGGCACGGTGAGCGGCGGACGGGCCTATACGGTGAAGACCTATGCGGGCGGCGTGGTGGAGCTGTGGAACGTGACCGGGATGGGGCACGCCTGGAGCGGCGGCAGTACGGCGGGCAGCTACACCGACCCGCAGGGACCCGACGCGAGCGCGGAGATGTGGAGATTCTTCAGCGCGGGGACGGCCACACCGCCCCCTTCGGGCACCGACACCACCGCGCCGGTGGTGAGCGTATCTCCGGCACCCGGCACCTACGCTGGCCCCCTGACCGTCACGTTTGCCCTCAACGAGGGTGGGACGGTGTACGCGACGACGGACGGCAGCGACCCGCGCACGAGCGCGACCCGGGTGACCCTTGCGGGGGGCGGCAGCCTCACCCTCAACGCCAGCGCGACGGTGCGGGCCTACGCGGTGGACACGGCGGGCAACGCCTCGGCGGTGCAGGCGTACACCTACACGGTGGGCACCCCGGCCACCACCACGACCTTCCCCTCGGTGGTCGCGGAGGACGGGTACGTGGCCGCGACCAGCAAGACCGCCACCTCGGGCGGGTACGTGGTGACCTCGGGGGGGATCGGGGTGGGAGACAACGCCGACGCCCCTTGGAAGGGCGTGCTGTCCTTCGACACCTCCGCCCTGCCCGACGGGGCGACGGTGACGGGGGCGAGGCTGACCCTGCGGTACAGCCTGGCGCCCAACGGCAATCCCTGGACGGGTGGAGCGGTCCTGACCGCCGACCTGCGAAGTGGCTGCCTGGGGGCAGGCTGCGCGCTAGGGACGGACGATTTCGCGGCGACCGTCACCACGGCGGGGGCGGCGACCTTCACCACTCCGGCGAGTACCGCCACGGGCACGGTGCTGACCGCCGACCTGGGCCCGGCGGCCCTGGGTGCCGTGAACCGCACGGGCCGCACGCAGGTCAGGCTGAGCTTCACGGGGGGCACGGCGGGGAACAACGGCCTGAGCGACTACCTGACCCTGGGCGAGGGCGCGCAGGTGACCCTGGAGGTCAGCTACCGGTAGGCGGAAGGGTCCCCGCCCTTGTGCTGGGCGCCTTCCCCAGGACCTCAGGCAGGTCCACCCGCACAGCAGGACTCCCGACGGAACGGCCCCACTCCATCGGCGACACTGCCCCCATGACGCGCCTGATCGTGCATATGGACATGGACGCCTTCTACGCCTCGGTCGAGGTCCGCGATCAGCCGGAGTTGAGGGAGAAGCCCGTCGCCGTCATCGTTCCGGGTCGCCGGGGCGCGGTGATGACCGCCAATTACGTTGCGCGGAGCTTCGGTGTGAAGAGCGCGATGCCCGTGCACCTCGCCCGGCAACGTTGCCCGGGGCTCGTCCTGATTCCTCAGCGCATGGACGTGTACCGCGCCGTCTCCGCCTAGATTCACGGCCTCTTCTCTCGGTACACCGAGGTCATTGAACCGCTGGCGCTGGACGAGGCCTCCCTCGACATGACAGCAGAGGGGCGAACGCTCGCTCAGGCCGAGGAGCTGGCCCGCAGCATCCAGGCCGACATCCTGGCGGAGACGGCGCTGACCTGTTCGGCCGGGGTGTCGGTGAACAAGTTCCTCGCCAAGCTGGCGAGCGGGATGAAGAAGCCCGCGGGCCTGACCGTCATCCCTCCCGGGGAGGTGGACGCCCTGCTCGCCGCCCTGCCGGTCGAAGAGTTCTACGGGGTGGGGCCGGTGATCGCGGGGAAACTTCAGGCGCAGGGCATCCACACGGGGGCGGAGCTGCGTGCGAGGTCCCTGGCGGAACTGCAAGCCATCCTGGGAGCGGGCAAACGCGTTCTACCCCCAAGCGCCCGAAAACGTCCGTTAAGCGCTGGGCCCCTGCTCCTGCTCAGGAGCGGAGGCGGCTGAGGTCGAAGTGGTAGCGCCCGAAGGGGTTGATGTGCTTGCGCAACAGCGGCGTCGTCAGGGCCAGCACCTCGTCCGGCAGTTCATGCCCCTTGGCCCGCAGCTTCGCCACCACCCCCTCGACGGTCAGGATGTTCCACGCGACCACGGCGTTGTGCAGCACGGCCAACGCACTGAAGCTCTGCGCCTGATCCCCGAACTCCCGCCCCCGCAGGGCCCCTTCCTGCCCGAAGAACAGAAACCGCGACAGGTCGTTCGCCGCCTCCCCCTTGTTCAGTTCCCGCGTCTGGGCCCGGCGGTACGCCTCGCTGTCCACGGTCCGCAGGATGTGCATGGTCTTCTCCGCCCGCCCGATCTCCGCCAGCGCCTGGTGGATGCGGTTCTGCCGGGCGTAGGACCCCAGCCGGTGCAGGATCAGCGAAGCGGTCGCCGTCCCCGTCTTGATCGAGGCCACCACCCGCACCACGTCGTCCCAGGCCTCGCGCACCACGTGGGGCTTGATCGTGCCCTTGAGGATGGGATCGAGATGCGCGTACATCTTGCCCCGGTCGAGCTTGTACAGCGTCTGCTCATGCACCCGGGCGATGCGCGGCGCCAGCTCCTTGTCCAGCAGTGAGGCTGAGGCCATCACCACCTCAGAAAAGCCGTGCGAGTCGGTCACGACTCGCCGAGGGTCGAGTTCGGTCCCGTGCTCCAAGAGGCCGTCCAGCACAAAGGTCGCTTCCCGCAACCGCACGGGAATGGGCTGCTGGTACAGCCGCAAGGAGGTGTCGGTCGTGTGGGCATACATGGTCACGCCCCGCGCCCCGAGCAGGTGGCTGTAGTCCGCAGCCAGGATGTTGACCGGCACATAGAAGCGCATTCCGTCGGCACTGCACATGTCCCCACGCCCGTAGACCGCGGCCATCGGCAAGCCCGACGCGAAGTTCACGAGGTCCACGCTGGCGGCGCGCAGGGCGTCCTCGGTGAGGTACCAGTCGGCCGCCAGGCTGATCTCGCGGGCGGACAGGTCCGACGCTGCCGCCATCCTCGCCGGGCCGATGTTGCAGCCCACCGCCATCAGGGCGGCCAGGACATTGCGCCGCCGCACGTTGCGGGGCAGTTTTGACCCTTCCCCGCTGTGGAGGAAGTGCCCGAGGATGTCCAGCCGCGCGTCCAACTCGATCACGATGTCGAGCAGTTCGCGCCCCGGCATCGCGTTCTCGATCAGGGCCTTGGCGGCTTTCACGTTGATCTGGGTGTTGTTCGCCCGGGTCGGCGCCAATCGCCACGTCCCTTTCTCCCGGTCCAGGGTCAGGGCCTCGTTCCTGGGCACCCCCGTGTTCACGTTCTGCGTGACCGTGTGCAACCGCTCGTCGAGGGCTTGCAGGTAGGTCCCCGCGTCCAGCGGCAGGCCCAGCGCCCCGTAATGTCCCTCCCGTTCCCGCTGCCAGTCCTCCCTGGGAATGAGGTACTGCTCGAAGTCGGCCCAGCGCCGCGAGTGCCGCACCGTCACGTCCCCCGACTTCAGCTTCTCAACCAATGTGGACAGCAGCGCTAGCTCGTAGTGGGGCCGGGACACCTCCACCTCGCGCCCGACCCGCCTCACCACGCAGCCCTGCCACTTCGGGGGCAACCATCCCAGGGGCACGTCCACGCCGAATTTGCGCTTGCCCGCCGCGTTGAACTCGCGCATGAAGGTGACCGCTTCTCCCAGCCGCGCGCTGTTCGACCACGCCAGGGGCATCACGGCCAGCAACGTCGGGGAGAAGCGCCGCGTGAACTCCCACGACCGGGCGGTGAACGCGTGGTGGGAGCCGTCGTCTCCTTCCCGCAGCAGGCGGCTGCCCTCCACCAGCCGCCCCAGGTCCTCGCGGGAGTACCGCTCGAAGATGGCCGTTCTCAACTCGCCGTCGGACACCTCGTCGCTCAGCGCCAGAGCGCCCAGCGTCTCCACGATCTCGACCGCGCGGCGCCGGGCCTCCTCACTCGCCCGCAGCAACTCCTGGCGGCGCTTCCTGGCCTTGCCGTGGATATCGTTCATCACCTTGTCCAGGGCCTCGACCACCCCGTCGGCCGTCTCGGCGACGACCAGGGAGAGGAAGCACAGCAACACGGCGTGGCGCTTGGCCTCGGGGAAGCGCCGGAGGTGATAGGCGTCGTAGCGGTAACCCCACAGGGCGAGGTGGCGGCGCATCTGGGGGTGCAGGTCGTCCAGGCCCGGCCAGGTGGCAACGCCCATCTCCATCACGGTCCTCAGCCGGTTCAGCAGGAACAGGATGGTCTCGGCGGACTCTTTTTTGGGAAGCTGCTTGAGCCCTTCGAGGGGCGAGCGCGGCCAGGGCGAGGACCCGGATTCATCCTTGGGCACGGCGAGGAGGGCATCCAGTTGTTCGCCCTGCCCGGGCGTCAGGCCCCGGGTCAGCGTAACGAAGCTGTCGTTCAGGGCGGCCTCGCGGGCGTGGGCGATCAGGTCCCGCAGGGTCGTGCGCCCGGGGCGCACGATCTTGTGGTTCAGCAGCCAGGCGTGCCCGGCCTTGCGGAGCACCTCGGTTCTGGGGATGACCCGGGCCTCCTGACACAAGAAGGCGAGCAGCCCGGCCCGCTCGGCTTCCCCGCAGCGCACAAAACCCAGGTGGGCGCGGATACGCTCCAGATGAACCCGCCGGGTCTTTTCTTCCCCTGGATAGGCACTGAGGCCGATGGACAGCACCCCGAGTTGCGCCGCGAGGGTGTCGAGCACCGCGCCGGGCACCTCTCCCAGCCCGCGCAGAAAGAAGCCCTGCCAGCGCAGGGTGCAGAGCTGCACGGCGAAGCCCAGCTTGTTGACGGTGCCCCGGCAGAGCGCCACCTCTTCGAGGTCGGGGTCGCGCAGGGTGAAGTGCCGCCGGAGCTGATCTTCGGACAGCGGTTCGGGCAGGCGATCCGGGGCGTCGTCTTGCTCCAGCGCCCCGCCCATCGCTCAGCGCCGCTCGAACGCCTTGAGGTAGTTCTCGCCCACGCCCCGCAGGCTGGTCTGGGCGTAGATCTGGGTCGTGGTAATCCGCTTGTGCCGCAGGAACTTCTGCACCTGATCCAGCGGCATCCCGGCGTCGAGCAGGATCGTCGCCACACTCGCCCGCAGCCGGTGGGGCGTGACCTGCTTCTCGATGCCCGCCCGCCCGGCCGCCGTCTTCACGAGCCGCTGCACCGCCCGGGGCGTGTACTTGTCCTGCCGATTACTCTCGAACAGGTATCCCCTGGTCCGCCCCGCGAGGTGCGTTCGCAACTCCTGGGCGAGACCCGGCAGGATCGGCACGTACCCGTCGCTGCCCCCCTTGGCGTGCGCGATGTACACCTGGGGTGGGTCCAGCGCCAGATGCAGGTCCTCGACGCGCAGGTTCACGAATTCGGAGACCCGGGCCCCGGTGTAAAAGAGCGTCTTGACCATCAGCCCATACGGCGCGGAGTGCCGGTAGGCGTGCTCGATCAGCCGCTCGACCTCGTGCCGGTCCAGGCGGTCCACGGTGCGGCGGCGCTCCCGGGGGGCCTGAAGTCCCAGACTCCTGCGGGCCTGTTCAACGACGTGCTTGGTCTGGTCGTAGTCGAGGTGGTGGCGGCGCCACAGCCGGGCGGTCTCCCGGGCGATCTCGTGTAAGGGGAAGTTCGCCTCACCGATCTGACCACGAACTTCTGTGGGGTTTCGGTCACTTCTCGGGGCGTCCACGCCGTAAGCTTACCGTTTGAAGTTCACAGTATGCTCACAGGGCGAACTTCTCCCCCTCATGACGATCCCAGACCCAGTGCTTCCTCCCTCCCTGCCCTGGCTCGACGCCCTGCCCGATCCCGGTCTGCTTGTGGACCTCGCGGGTGACGGCCGGGTCTGCTACGCCAACCCGGCCGCGGCCCGTCACTTCATGCTCGACCTCCCCAGCCTGCGGGGCCGCGCGCTTCAGGACCTCTGGCCCGACCTGGCCTTACACCTCGCCTCCCCAGACCCCTGGCCCCGGACCCTTCGGTTGCAGGCTACAGGCCCCTGGGTCTGGGTGGACGTACGGGTTTTTCCCGTAGATGACCTCGTGGCGGTTCAACTTTCCAACGCCACGGCGCAGCAGGCGGCCGAGGTCCGCGGCGGCGCGCTGTTCGCCCTGGCTGGCGCCCTATCACGGGCCCTGACCGCCGAGGAGGCCGCGGGCGTCGTGCTGGGGCAGGGTCTCGCCGCCCTGGGCGCCGCGACCGGCAGCGTGTTCGTGCTGGACGCCGAGCGGGAAGACCTGGTCTTCGCGGGCTCCGTCGGGTACGACGAGGCGTACATGGGGAGCTGGCGACGCTTTCCGCTCTCGGCCCCGACGCTGCTGGGCGACGCTGTGCGAGCAGGGGAGCCACTGTTCCTGAGCACGGCTGAGGTGGACGCCCGCTATCCCCACCTCCAGGTGCAGCGCACGGTGCCCACCCGGTCGGTCGCGGCGTTGCCCCTGCTGTTCGGGGGGCAGGCGGTGGGGGTGATGAACTTCGGCTTCGCCGCCGAACACGCCCTCGAACATGCGGAGCGGCTGTTCCTGCTGGCGCTGGCCGAGGGGCTCGCTCAGGCCCTGGAGCGGGCCCGGCTGCAAGGGGCGCAGGAGCGCGCTCACGAGCGGGCCATCCTCCTCGCGGACGCTGGGGAACTCCTCACCGCCAGCGCTGACCCGCAGGCGGTGCTCGATCACCTCGCGCACCTGGTCGTGCCCACGGTCGCGGACTGGTGCACGGTCGCCCTCCCCGACGGGCAGGGCCTCCTCAGCCTGCGCGCCACCGCCCACCGCGATCCCCAGAAGGTGGAGGTGTTGCGGCGTTTCCGGGAGCGGGTGCCCATCCGGGTGGACGACGACCACCCGCTTGCCCGGGTCCTGCACACTGGGGAGGTCTTCCTGCTCCCCGAGCTGGAGGACGTGGCCTCGACGATGCCCGGGAACCTCCACGAGCAGGACTTCACTGAGACCACCGCGGCGGTGAGCGCGCGCTCCATCCTCGCCGTGCCCCTGATCGCACGGGGCGAGGTGCTGGGGGTGCTCAGCCTCGTCTCCCAGACGCCCGGCCACTTCGGCGCCGAAGACCTGCCCTTCACACAGGAGCTCGCACGCCGGGCGGCCCTGGCCCTGGACAACGCCTGGCTCTCCGCCGAGCGTGAGGCGGCCCTGGCAGAGGCCCGTGCGGAGCGCGCTCGCCTGGCGGCCGTGCTGGAAAACGCGCCCGCCGTGGGCTTCCTCAAGGATCGGGCGGGACGCTACGGCTACGTGAACGCCGCCTTCGAGGCCCTGTTCGAGGTGCGGCGCCAGGACGTGCTGGGACGCACCGACTTGGAATTGTTCGGCGAGGCGGTCGGGGGGCCACTGCGCGAGAACGACCTGTTCATCCTGTCGGGCGGCACCCCCAGCGACTTCGAGGAGAGCGCCGACACGCCGCGCGGCCGGGTGGTGTACCGCTCGGTCAAGTTCCCGCTGCCCGGGGAGGACGGCGCGGTGCAGGGCATCGGCGGCCTGTCTCTGGACATCACGGGGCAGCGGGCCGCGCAGGACGCTCTAGAGGCTGTGTAAAAGGCGTTCCAAGTTGAGGGGAGAGGGTCTGTGGTGAGCAGAATGGGGGATGGTGCGACAAGGGTACCCGAGTGATGTCGATGACGAGACGTATCATTTCCTGCTG